>JBKCFX010000210.1:0-6019 GCA_046303595.1 Bacteroidia bacterium | reverse complement strand
CACGAAAACATCGCCGGCAGCCGTCATTTGATACCTTTCGCTGCTGAATTGTCCCGAAAATTTACAAGTCTCAATTCGCGTAGCAAAAACAAAATCAACACTATAATCATTGAAGAAGAACTCTGTATTCTCAACTTTAATTGTATTGATGTCGAATTGGAATTTTTGATTGCCTTGGGCCGAATCCGACGCGATAAAAATGTCATAATTTGTTTTTCCATCTTTATCCTGCAAAAGCTGCAATTTGGCATTTTTTAAAATGGCCTTCTCAATAGCATAGTCGCCGGAAATTAGTCCCACCAAGCTAAATGTAAAATCGATGTGTTCGGCCTGTAGTAAAAGACCCGGTTCCGGATAGTCTTTGGCGTTATAGGCCTTAACATTCGTTAGCCGAATGCCCGCATGCGGGAAATTTCGAAGCAACGAAAAGGATACTTCAGCAATCTCAACACGCGCTTTAAGCGAATCGTTGAGGCGTTGCACAAACCACTTCTCAAATTTTTCCCCAATTAGCAATCCTACTGTAAACAAAATTACAAGGCATGCCATTATTGATATGCCCCCAATTTTCACATACCGAATCCAATAAACCTTCGGGCGATTCTTTGTCTCCTGTGTCTTATTCACTTTGTGAAATTACTTCAATATTACAGCCTAACGCATGAATTTCGGAAGAATTATCCCTATTATTTTGTTAATTCCATTTCATGTCTTAACAATCGCTTATTTTGCGTTCTATTAACGTAAATCAATATCGTTCCATGAAAAAATTCTGCGTAGGCAAATCCGCATTTTTGTTACTGTTTCCCACACTTTTATTTGCTCAAAAACCTTCCCCAAAATCAGATTCCCAAATAGATTACAGTATCATTAATTCGCTGAAGTTCCGTTCCATCGGTCCGGCTGTAACTTCAGGTCGCGTTGGCGACATTGCCATCCACCCGCAAAATCCTTCAACGTGGTACATCGCAGCCGCTTCGGGCGGAATTTGGAAAACCACCAATTCTGGAACAACGTTCAATCCTGTATTTGACGGACAAGGCTCATACTCCATCGGCTGTTTGGCAATCGATCCAAACAATCCCAACGTAATCTGGGCCGGCACGGGCGAAAACAACAACCAGCGCTCGGTTGGCTACGGCGACGGCATTTACAAATCGGAAGATGGGGGTGCCTCCTGGAAAAACATGGGTCTCGCAAAATCTGAGCACATTGGCCGCATTTGCATCGATCCGCGCAATTCGAATATTCTTTACGTGGCAGCTTATGGTCCGCTATGGTCATCGGGTGGCGAACGCGGCATCTACAAAACTACCGATGGTGGCAAAAGCTGGGAACGCATCCTGCATGTTTCAGACAATACCGGCTTCAACGAAGTGCATTTCCAACCGGGCAATCCCGATGTTTTATATGCTACAGCGCATCAACGCCGCCGACACGAATGGACCTACATTTCGGGTGGTCCCGAATCGGGCATTTACCGCAGTGTTGATGCAGGTAAATCGTGGGAAAAATTGAGCAATGGCTTACCCGGTGGCGAGATGGGACGTATCGGTTTGGCCTTGCCTCCATCTGACCCTAACCGCATTTATGCAATTGTTGAAGCCGGTGAAGATGATAAAGGTGTTTACATGAGTACTAACCGCGGAGCAAGCTGGGAAAAGCGTTCTTCGTGGGCAACAGCCGGCAATTATTACCAGGAAATTGTAGCGCATCCCACCAATGCCAATTGCCTTTACAGCCTCGATACCTGGGCCATGGTGAGCTACGATGGCGGGAAGTCATTTTCCGGTTTAGGTGAACGAAACAAACACGTTGATAATCATGCGCTTTATGTTTGGCCCGAAAAACCGGAACATCTGCTCATGGGATGCGATGGCGGCTTATACGAATCGTTTGACCATGGCCAAAACTGGAAGTTCTTTGCCAATTTGCCCATCACCCAATTTTACCGAGTTTGTGCCGATACGCAACAACCGTATTGGGTATATGCCGGTACGCAAGATAACAACACACTTGGTGGCCCATCGGCTACCCGATCGGCATCGGGCATTGTAAACGCCGATTGGTTTGTAACCGTTGGCGGCGATGGATTTGAATCGCAGGTAGATCCAAGCGACCCAAACACCGTTTATTCGCAGTGGCAATATGGTGGATTGGTTCGGCACGACCGCCGAACCGGTGAAAGTTACGACATCAAACCAATGGAAGCTTTGGGTGATAGCGCATTCCGATGGAATTGGGACGCTCCCCTCCTGCTCTCTCCGCACAATTCGAAACGCCTCTATTTCGGGGCAAATGTATTGTTCAAATCTGACGATCGTGGCCAATCGTGGCAGAAAATCTCAGGCGATTTAACACGACAGATCGATCGAAATGCGTTGCCGGTAATGGGACGTGTTTGGTCGATGGATGCCGTAGCAAAGAACCAGAGTACCTCGATTTACGGAAACTTGACAGCACTTTCGGAATCTCCTGTAAAAGAAGGTGTTTTGGTGGTTGGTACCGACGATGGATTAATTCAAATTACACGCGATGGCGGTAAAAACTGGACACGCATCGAACGAATTGCGGGTGTTCCGGAACGAACGCTCGTACATGCCGTACTGGCGTCGCGACACAACGAAAACCGGATTATTACAGCATACAACAATCATCGAAACGGCGATTTCAAACCATACATCTGCATCTCCGACGATGGTGGAAAAACCTGGTCACTTAGTGTTAAAGGTCTGCCCGATCGCGGATCGGTTTATTGTTTGGCAGAAGATCCCAAAGACGCCAACTTGCTATACGCAGGAACGGAATTCGGACTTTACATCAGCAAAGACCTAGGAAAAAATTGGATTGCCATGAAAGCGGGATTACCAACAATTTGTGTGCGCGACATCGAAATCCAAGAAGAATCAGACGACCTAATTTTAGCAACCTTCGGCCGCGGCATTTACATACTCGATCAATTGCACTGGCTCCGCGAACTGCTTCCATTAGCCGAAGAAAAATCGGATGCCAAAGCCAAGGCCACTTTTTTAAGTACTGAGCCATACGCACTCCGAGTTTTGGCAACACCGCTTGGACACAAAGGAAAATCATTCCAGGGTGCGGCTTATTATACGGCCGATAATCCAACAGAGGGGATGCAAATTAGCTGGCAACTCAATACCGATTATAAGACAGCGAAAAAAAAGCGGAAAGAACGCGAGGCAGAAGAGTTGAAGCAAGGAAAAGATAGCCGATATCCGCATCGCGATAGCATTGTTTATGAGAGTTCAGAAACAGAGGCATTCCAACTTTTGCATATCAGCGACGCGGAGGGAAATCTGGTTCGCAGTCAACAATTTCCGGCATCTAAAGGAATGCATAATTATGTATGGGACGGAAAAATGAACTCTACCGGACCGATTAACTTCCGCACACCCGATCCCGACAACCCATACGATGGCGGAGATGCCGCAGCTCCTGCCCTACCCGGTATCTATGCTGCACAAGTTTTTGTATTCAACAACGGAAAATTTGATACACTCAGCGCGAAGCATCACATCGAATTGACATCGAGTGGTAAGATTGATGCAACGTTCAATAAAGAATTAGCCGAGTTGAGACGTGTACTATCGGGAATTGACTCCTATTTGAATCATGCTGAAGAACGTTTTCCATATTATAAGGCAACTTTCAGTGGAAGTGTAAAAGATTATACAGAACTGCGCGAAAAATCGGAACAATTGAATCGTGAAGTACAGCAGCTTAGGCGCATTATTAACGGCGAAAGTTCGCTTAGTCGGCGAGAATTTGAAGTAAAACCAGGACTTTCGGGAAGGCTCGATAATATTGTTTATAACCTATGGTCGACAACCCAGGAGCCAAGCCAAACCTACAGGGAGCAGTTAAACATCGTTGCAGATGCAATGAAGCAATTGTATAAAAGGGTTCAAGCACTCGAGGAAGAAATAACCCAGCTCGAAGAAAAACTGGATATTATGGGCGCTCCGGCCACCCCGGGAAGGCTTCCGTTATGGAGACCATAAGCGGTATGTTGGTAAATCGTTTTTGAGGTATGGGTGTTTTAATGTACGTTTGCAACCCATTTTTTGATAAAATTTAGTTTAACAAGTTCATAAACAACGCTAATGAGTTGGTTTAAACGAAAAGATAAGAACATCACCACCACTACACTCGAGAAAAAAGAAACTCCGGAGGGATTGTGGTATAAATGTCCTTCTTGTAAAAAAATATACTCCTCGGTTGATCACGAGGAAAGCATGTGGGTGTGCGGAAGCTGCGGGCATCATGAACGCATCAATTCGCGCGAATACTTTGCAATTTTATTCGACAATCAAAAATACCAAGAGCTATTTCCGAAGATTGGTCCAACCGATCCTTTAAAGTTTGTCGACACAAAAAAATATGCCGACCGCATCGTTGCAACACAGGCCAAGACCGGATACAAAGATGCTATTTCGTGCGCTGTTGGCCTTGTTGATGGAGAGAAGATGGTTGTAGCCTGCATGAATTTCGACTTTATTGGTGGTTCGATGGGCTCGGTGGTGGGTGAAAAAATTTCACGTTCCATTGATTATTGCATAAAGCACAAACTCCCATTTTTGTTGATCAGCAAATCGGGTGGGGCGCGTATGATGGAGGCTGCATTCTCATTGATGCTAATGGCCAAGACTTCGGCGAAACTCACACAACTTGCAGATGCAAAACTGCCGTATATCTCCTTGCTTACAGATCCTACAACCGGAGGTGTTACGGAATCGTATGCCATGCTTGGCGATGTTAATATTGCTGAGCCTGCTGAATTGATTGGTTTTGCTGGTCCGCGTGTGTTGAAAGAAACCATTGGTCGCGATTTGCCCGAAGGATTCCAAACAGCTGAATTTGTTTTGGAACATGGTTTCCTTGATTTCATTGTAGAGCGCCGCGATTTAAAGGAGCGCCTCGGAGCGCTGGTGCGTATGTTTATGAAAAAAGAATGTACACCGAAAGTTAAGGGCGCCCTGACTTAATTAAACAATGGCTTGTTAATTTTTTGGAGAATAAAATTTGTTCATACGTTTTTTTCCATAAATTTGCCGTCCTGTAAAAAGAAGATATCAATCAATATGGCATTGACAACAACCGCAAAAAAAGAAATTTTTGCAAAACACGGTGGATCAGAAACAAACACCGGATCAACAGAGGCTCAAATCGCTTTGTTTACTGAGCGCATCAACATGATGACCGAGCATTTGAAAAGCAATAAAAAAGATTTTGGAACTCAGCGTTCTCTCATCAAACTTGTTGGTAAACGAAGAAGTTTACTCGATTACTTGAAAGATCGTGATATTACAAAATATCGTACGCTCATTAAAGAATTAAACATCAGAAAATAATTCTGATCCGATTTCAGGAAGAAGGCAATTCTACAATTGCCTTTTTTCATTTTTATTTACCTAATTGCTACTACCCATCATGAATATAGGAGTTCGTAAAACATTCACCATGCCCGACGGGCAGGAAATAACCCTTGAAACAGGAAAATTAGCCAAACAAGCGCACGGATCGGCCGTGATTCGCACGGGAGGCACCATGTTGCTTGCTACTGTTGTGAGCAATGAAGAGGCAAAAGAAGGCGTCGACTTTATGCCACTTACGGTTGAGTACCAAGAAAAATATGCTTCTACCGGAAAGTTTCCGGGTGGTTTTTTCAAACGTGAAGCTCGTCCTTCGGAATATGAGATTTTGATTTCTCGCTTGGTTGACCGTGCACTTCGACCATTATTTCCAGACGATTATCATTCCGATACACAGGTAATGATTCAGCTTATTTCGTCGGACCAAACGCATTTGCCCGATTCCTTGGCTTGTTTGGCGGCATCTACCGCAATGGCTGTTTCAAACATTCCATTCAACGGACCGATTTCGGAAGTACGTGTGGCGCGTATTGATGGAAAATTTGCCATCAACCCTTCGATTGCCGATTTAGAGCGCGCCGATCTTGATATTATCGTTGCAGCATCGCAGGATAGCATCGTGA
>JBKCFX010000209.1:0-2987 GCA_046303595.1 Bacteroidia bacterium | reverse complement strand
ACGCGTATCATCGGTGAATTCAGTCTTTATTGGTTCTTCAAATGAAATTGGCGCATTCGAATCGGGACTGGCGGCAAAATTGCTAGGGCTGGTTCCTTCGGTTATTTTCGGCGGCTGCATGACCTTGCTTGTTTCGCTTACAATTGGAGCAAAAGCGGAGAAATTACGCAAATTGCAACTCGGAAGCATACATGGACAACAAGGTATGAGCAACAAATGATTCAAATATGTTAATTTTGAAGACTTAAGCGAAACATGATTTCATTCGACAATACCGAAACCGCATTTAAGCACAAATCGAACAACGAACTCAGCAAGGCCTGGTGGTTATTCAAATTCATTGGAAACAATAAACTCGTTGCCTTGTCGAAGCCATTTGCAGCACTTGCAGCCAAAATAGGCCCCACACGCTGGCTGATTCAGGAAACAATTTACGCCCACTTTTGCGGAGGAACCAGCATTCGAACCTGCGAGAAAACCATCGCGCATTTGGCAGCGTACAATGTGGGAACAATTCTCGATTATTCTGTTGAGGGGAAAGAATCGGAGGCCGATTTCGATCACACCTGCGATGAAATTGAGGCAACCCAAAACCGCGCATTGCTCGATGATAATGTTCCGTTTTGCGTATTCAAGTTAACCGGCTTGGCCCGCTTTGCCTTGCTCGAAAAAGTGAGCCTGGGTGCAGTGCTATCTGAAGCCGAAAGCAACGAATTTGAACATGTGCGAAACCGCGTCGAGCGCTTGTGTAAAAAGGCATTTGACGATGGCACGCGCATCATGATGGACGCAGAAGAAACGTGGATACAACCGGTGATGGACGAACTCATGCTGGAAATGATGCAGAAGTACAACCGTGAGCGTGCCGTTGTTTACAATACCTTTCAGATGTACCGCCACGACAGGCTTCTAAAGCTGAAAGAACTTATCGAAACGGCAAAATCCCTGAATTTCAATGCAGGCATAAAATTGGTGCGTGGTGCTTATATGGAAAAGGAACGCAAACGGGCTGCCGAACTTCAGTATCCCGATCCAATTCAACCCAACAAGCAGGCAACCGATTCCGATTACAACCAAGCAATCGAATTAATTACCAACAATATCTCATGCTGTGCTGTTTGCGCCGGAACGCACAACGAAGAAAGCTCTTCATATCTCGTGAAACAAATGGCTGAAAAAGGAATCAAAGCCAACGATGAACGCATCTTTTTTTCGCAACTACTTGGTATGAGCGACCACATAAGTTTCAACCTTGCTGCAGCAAGCTACAATGTAGTTAAATATGTTCCTTATGGGCCGGTTAAAGAGGTTTTGCCTTATCTCATTCGTAGAGCCGAGGAAAACACCTCTGTCGCCGGACAAACCAGTCGCGAGCTCGATTTACTTACCCGCGAAAAAAAGAGAAGGCAAAAGGATTCTGCAACATAAAATGAATTGTATAACTTGCATCTGATTTAATTTTTCAATGTCATGACCAAAATTCTTGCACTGCTTATCACCTTTTTGTTATTCAAGACTCAGTTCCATGCACAATCGCAGGAAGCCAGGGTTATATTTGCATTAATCGATGGTGGAGAACCTGCTCTAGCACTCGAAAAAGCGGAAGGCCTTGTGAAAGGCGACGAAGACCTTGCCGACAATTATTTTGTACGCGGTAGGGCATATCTGGCCATGAAGGATGCTTCAAAAGCTTTGAAAGACTTCAAAAAAGCCGATTCGCTGAAGTTGGCCACTGCTGAATTGTATTTTTATGAAGGTGTTACACTTGCGCTTCTTGGACAGCCAAAGGAGTCCATTCAATCTTTCGATAAAGCAATTCGTATCGACAATAAAAATGCGGAATACTTTCACAACAGGGGCTTATCTTATGTCGATTTGGGAAATTCGGATCTTGCCATGAAAGATTTCAATGCATCAATCGATTTAAATCCGAATTATGCGGAAGCATATCTGAGTCGCGCCGAATTGAGTTATGAGGCAGAGAATTTCAAGTTTACAATTAAAGATTGCAATAAAGCTATTGAGTTAAATCCGAAACTGGCCGATGCCTACTACTTTAGAGCTGTTGCCCGCGGAGGAGTTGAGAAAGATAAAGAAGCCATCGAAGATTTCAATAAATGCCTCGAACTAAACCCCAACCATGAAGAGGCACTGGGCTACAGAGGTTCCGCTAAATATTTATCGGGGAATAAAAAGGGCGCCTGTGCCGATTGGAAAAAGGCAATGGCACTTGGAAACCAAGAAGCTGAAAACAATTATAATTCATATTGTGTAGAATGAAAATCACGGTTTTAATAGTCAGTATTTCAATTTTGATGGGCTTTTCCGGATTAATGGCTCAGGATAATTCAACATTATACAGCACCTACTTTAACGATGGAGTTGAAAAAGCAGGTGAACAAAAATTCCCCGAAGCGATAGAATTATTCAACAAGGCACTGAGTATAAAACCCGATTATGTAGAAGCCTTGTTTGCTCGCGGACAATGTTATTTGTTATCCAATGAACGCAATAAGGCATGTGCAGATTTTGAGCAAAGTAAAAAACTGGGGCTGAAACAATCAGGCGATTATATCACAAAATATTGCGGGAAAGATTCACCGGGAAGAACCATGAAGCCGTCTGCAATTATTCAACCCAAATGACGAAATGGCGAATAAAACAATCGGACTTCTGCTTATTTTATGCTTGAAACTTCCTGCTTATTGCCAAGAAAATGAACAAAACTTGTTTCGCCTTGCGCTCTCCCAGACACTCAAAGAAGAATACACTCAGGCACTGAGTAATTTTGATGCAATAATTCGTCAGAATCCATCAAATTGGGACGCATATTTATACCGCAGTTTGTGTAATCTTAAAATTAAAAGTTATAAGAAAACAATTCAGGATTGCAATGTGGTAATAAAGAGCAATCCATTAAGTGCAAAAGCGTATTACTATCGTGGAATTGCCAAGAGTGCACTTAATAACCATACCGCCGCAATCAC
>JBKCFX010000208.1:0-7565 GCA_046303595.1 Bacteroidia bacterium | reverse complement strand
GAACAGCCCAGGTCGTTTACATCAACAGAAACAAGCGCATTTGCAGCATTGTTCCACTGCAATTCAAATGGGCCTTCCGCACTTCCTGAAAGGATAGTTGCTCCGTCGAAATCCCATGAATACGTTGCCGATGATGATGCTACACCAATCCACTCAGCCGAAATTATTTCTCCAGCGCATGCAAATGCATCGGCCGAAATTGCTCCAGCAGGAAGCGCGCGCACCTCAAGCACTTGAGTATTTACTGCCGATGTACATCCATTTTCGCTTACCCGAAGTGAAATGGAATAGTTGGCGGCATTGCCAAAACTCACATTGTTATTTGCAGCATCTGCGCCCCCATTTACTCCACCATCGAAGTTCCAGTTAAGTATTGTAGTAGGATTCATTGTCCCTGTAAAATTCACTGCAGCACTTTCGTCTACACATACTGCAGCCGGCATATTGAAATTGGCTGTAGGAACAGCAAATACCTCGATTGTATTGCTTTCGGTCGCAGTTATTCCCATTTGCTGTACGGCAACACTCACGGTGTGCGAACCTGGCGAATTCCAGCTTAATGTATACGGACCTGCACCGGAACCCGAAAGTATCGTAGCACCATCAAAATTCCATGAAACATTAGCTCCCGGAAGAAGCGTTCCGGTAAAACTCACACCAACCTGCTCGCCTGCACAGGCATTGGCCGGCATTGCAAATGAAATTACCGGTGAATCAATTACTTCTACTTGTGTACTTTCTGTAACATTGTCGCAGACCAAACCACTTACAGTACACGAAATTGTCATCAACCCCGGTGTAGCCCAACTTACCTGATACGGACCGGCACCCGAGCCTGAAAGTACTGTTCCACCGGAAAAACCCCATGTATAAATAGCACCCGGAAGTTGTGTTCCGGTAAAGGATACTGTAACTGCAGAATTCACTAGTGCTGTAGCATCTGATGAAAGTGCAAATACCAATGGTTCTTGAATGCCAATTGAATTCGACACCACTGCAGAGTTGCAACCATTTTCCTCCACTTCGAGCGAAACCGAATAGTTTCCACCCGCAGCATACGCTATCTCAACCGAAGCTCCCGACCCGGATACGTAATCTGCTCCCGGATATGACCATGTATAATTTGCCGTTGCAGCAGAAGTTCCGGTATAATTTAAATTCACAGCCTCGCCCGAACATGCATTGGCACTTAGACTGAACAACGCAACAGGAATTTGATTTACAACAATCTGCTGCGATACAAGTGTAGATGTACACCCGCTCTGAGAAACCGATAATGTAACATTTTTTGTTCCTGTCGTACCCCACGAAACTGTGTGAGGACCTGTATTATTGGCCGTTGCAGGCGTTGCGCCCAATCCAAAATCCCAAGAATATGTTGCACCCGGTGATGCTGTTCCCGTAAAACCGATTGCAGCAGTTTCATTTACACATGCACTTACCGGCATCGAAAACGAAGCAGATGGAACGGCATAGATTGCTACGGATGCCGATGCGCTTGCAGTACACACTCCTGTATTAACTGACAAATCAACTGTTTGATTGCCTGCAGCCGACCATTGAACCGAATAAGGACCAGCACCTGAACCGCTCAAAACGGTTGCAGTACCGAAATTCCATGTATAGTTTGTACCAAGCGGAAGCGCCCCAAGGGCCGAAATGCTCACCGGCGAGCCTACACAGGCATTTGCAGGGATACTAATCGATACGCTCGGCACAGCAGATACACTTATCGAAGTTGTGGCAGGAGCAGATGTACAACCATTGCTTGTAACACTTAAGCTTGGTTGAATGCTTCCGGCATTTGAATACGTTACAGAAACGGATGAAGATGAATTCGATGTTGCAGGACTGGCACCGCTGCCGAAATTCCATACATAGGTTGATCCGGCCGCAGGAGCTGCGCCACTAACCGAAAGTGTCGTTGATTGACCCGCACAGATTGTTGAAGGTGCAGCACTTATTGAAACTGAAGGGATTGGATGCACAACGATTGTATTCGATGAACTTACTGTGCAGGCACCTTGTGTAATGCTCAATCCAATGGTTTTAGTTCCTGCGCTTGCCCACGAAACGCTAAGTGGGCCTGAAGTATTTCCGGGCGATTGCAAAGCGCCATCAACAGACCATGTGTAAGTTGATGTGGATACTGCATTTCCGGTATACGTAATCGCGGCCATCTCGCCAACACAAATAGTTGAAGGAAGCATAAACGTTGCTGTTGGAGGTGCCGAAACACTGATATTCTGTGTTGTTGAGGCTGAGCATCCGCCCGAATTAACCGTCAATCCGATGGTTTTTGTTCCAGCACTGCCATACGAAACGGTATGCGGGCCAGCACTGTTGGCCGTCATAGGCACTGCACCCATTCCAAACGTCCAATTGTATGTTGCGCCCGCGGCTGCAGTTCCGGTAAAGGTTACCGTTGTATTGCTTTGTGCGCAAATCGGATTGGGATTCACACTGAACGATGCAACAGGAGCGGCGTTAACGGTTACAGTTGTCGTTGTTGTACTGCTGCATGTTCCGCTTGTAACCGTAAGCGATAATGTTTTTGTTCCGGCGGTACTCCATGAAACCGTGTGTGTTCCGGCGGTATTTGCTGTGGCAGGACTTGCATCTGATCCAAAATCCCAGGAATAGGTTGCACCGGCAGCAGCAGAGCCTGTATAGGTAATGGTTGCATTTGTTCCGATGCAAGCCGTTGTCGGAGCCGTAAACGTTGAAGTAGGCGGAGCAGTTATCACCACATTTTGAGTAAGCGTACCGGGTGAGCATCCGGCAGCACTTGGTGTTACGGTTAACGTTACGGGATAGGTTCCAGGTGTATTCCATGAACTGGACGCTGATGCCAAGGTATTTGCAGTTGCAGGTGTTCCAGAACCAAATGTCCACGCGCCGGAACCCGCAGCACCACCTGTATATGAAAAGTTTGCAGGTTGCCCCGCACATACAGGCGAAGGAACAGTGAAATTTGCACTCGCAGCACCACCTATCGAAACATCCAAAGTATCGTATAAAACAAGGTTGCTGCATTGAAACGTTACACGCCCGATTAAACGCGTAAGTGCGGGACCATTTATTGTTGCTGTTGTTGTATTTCCGGTACCAATAGGAACTCCGTTTGATGTCCAGTTTACCGTGTATGAACCGGGGCCATTTGGTGTGTAGCGCTTTGCCTCGTTGGTGGCGGTCCATACCGATGCATTACGCCCGGTAACAACGACAGCCTGTGTGCCGGATAAATTGTGTAATCCTTGCGTTGCGGTGCCGCCTGCCCAGGCCATACATGTTGGTTTACTGGTGATATGGTTTTCGATAACATTGGTGCTTTCGTAAATTACAATTTGAAACGTCGATTTCAATGCTGTGCACTGATAAAAGGGAACATTTAGCCATTGAACAACCAAGCGGCGGTAAGGTGCCACACCCTGAGTTTGGAATTTTATGTATGGTCCACCGGCAACACTCGGATTGAAATCCATCCATGGTCCCAAGATGCAATTGCGCGGAACAAACATGTTATTACTCGGGATAGTGTTGGCCGTAAACGCGCGTGTCATTCCGGGCGAAAAACCAATCCACCCGTTAGAGCCAATATAAAACTGAGTGTATGCATTACCGAAGAAGCAAAATTGAAAACCAATTGCATACGGCCCCATTACGGTATCGTCGGGCATTGTAACATTGGTTCCAACCGGCATCGGATAGGGCGAAAACGGAATATCTGATATGCCGTATGAAGTAGTGCCTGCAAATGCATTTGAAACGCTCGAAGAAAGATTGATGGTGCTGCCCGCACACACCGAAGTAGTTCCCGATGGACTAATTGTAAAACCCGGATTCTGAGCAAGAAGCGCAGATAGTGAAACGATCCAGAAAAGAAAAATCAGGTAAGCCTGTTTCATGCAGTTGGGATATGTAGAGATTGCACGCATTTGCATTACAAATAACGTATCAGCCCCGCATACAGATTAGCTCAAGCCCGGTAAAACATTACCCATGTAAGGTTAAGCTGAAATCGAAGTGCCCAACGCGGCAAAAACATGAAATAATGGGAAAGAATTGAAGGAGTAAACGAAAATATTCCTGTAAGGAAAATTTGGCAAACGTGATTTCTGAAATTTTTGTTCCCCTGGCAGATTTGCTATTCTAGCCTTTATACAAAAGGCAAACAGCATACGCAACAACACCTTCTTCACGTCCAATGAATCCCATTTTCTCGTTGGTGGTTGCCTTAATGGAAATCAACTCTTCGGCAATGCCGAGACATGCTGCCAAGACCCGCTGCATTTCTGGAATATGTGGTTTAATTTTAGGCTTTTCGAGAATAAGTGTAGTATCGATATTGCCTATTTTCCAACCACATTGAAGAACAAGATCATTTACATTGCGGAGCAAAATCGAAGAATCAATATTCTTAAATTGAATATCTGTATCGGGAAAGTGTTTGCCTATATCGCCCAAATTTGCTGCACCGAGCAATGCATCACATATGGCGTGAATTAGAACGTCTGCATCTGAATGACCATCGGGTCCAAGATGGTATTCTAGCCGAACCCCTCCTAAAATCATCGGCCTGCCTTCTGCAAGGCGATGTACATCGACACCTTGACCGACTCTAAACGGAAACATTATTCTTTTTTATCGGCATTCTGATTTTGGAAGGCTCCGAAATCGAACTGTAAGGTAAATCGAATCGTGTTTTCAAGTGGATTACGTTGTTGTGTAGGGATAAGATACGCCAAATCGAGTGTAAAAACATTGAAACGCACCCCTGCACCTAGTGTAAAATAACGCCGATTCCCTTTTGTTGCGTGCTCATTGAAATACCCTGCACGAACGCCAAAGAGATTATTATACATGTACTCCACGCCTCCACATATATTTACCTCGCGCATTTCTTCCTGTAAAACATTTAGCGAACCATCGGCCTTAGGAACGCCCGGTGCGTCATAAAAAGATTGTAACATACCCGATACAACGCCAACATTTGGATCTTTACCGGCTATAATCTTTCCGTCTGCAATAATTGGAGGAGATGGTACAAGCAGTTTATTAAAATCAAGTAAAACCGTAAAGGCATTATAATCGTCGAGCTTTAACTTTAAGCTATTTCCTAGACGCAAGTTGGTTGGTAAAAAGTCGCGGTCTGCAGATTTTGTGTACGAAATTTTAGCTCCAATATTTGAGATATTTGTTGCAAATGCATACGTTGCATCCTTATCGCCCAATTCAAGTTCGTCGTTAACATAATAAGCCGATAAATCAGCTGCCACAGATTGACCAGGGAAACTCGGAGTACCTTGTACATCAATTCCGCCTGTTAAGTTAGAAAAGATATACCGCATTGCAATTCCACCACTCCATCTATCGCTGAATTGACGGGCATATGCAACATCGACAGCAAATTCATTGGGATTAAACTGGCCGGTAACATTTCCAATAACATCCGTAAAAACAATATTCCCTAAAGAGAAATAACGCAATGACCCACCGATAGTCTGCCGTTTTTTCATCTTCTTGTACCACGAAAGGTAACCCAAATTGATATCGGGAACCAATTGACGCAGCCACGGGATGTAGGACAATGAAATACCCGAAGAACCTTCAATGTTGGCAAGTTTGGCAGGACACCAATGAATGGAATTGGCATCCGGCGAAAGTGCCCCTCCTGCATCGCCCATAGCTCCTGCACGTGCATCTGGAGATATCATCAGAAGGGGAACTGCTGTAGTTATCGTGTTCAGAAATTGGCCATTGGCACTACCATTTATTTGATAGGTAGACCCATCAGGAGCTGTTATGTTGAAAAGGGTTTGTCCATTAAGGCTTGATATTAGAAACAGCGAGCAAACAGCTATTCCCAATTTGACTTTTTCTCTATTCATCGATATTTTGTTTCGTTGGCAAATATAGCATTTCGGTTTTTCGATTGTGTGAATCTTTTGCAAATCGGAATAACGTTTCAAAATTTAATTCATTGCCCTTACGTTAATTTAAAATAACAAGTTTCTCAATTTTTTCTGCCGATTTCCCATCTTCGGTCGAAACCTTGAGCCTGTATACATATACACCTCGTCCAATTTTATCGCCGTAATCGTCGCGGCCATCCCAAACAATCGGCTCCGAACGATAGCCGCTCGTCATTTGGCTCGAGCGTAAAACTTTTACCATTTTACCCGAGACGGTGAATATTTCAACTGCTACATCCACAGCAACGCCCGGCTGGTTGTACTCAAAGAAGAATTGAGTTTGGGTGCTGAACGGATTCGGGTAATTCAACACGTGGCTCAAGGCGAGTTCTTCATTTTCGACAACCACGAAATCAATTGATGCAGTGCTGGAATTGTTCGCTACATCCCACACTTTTAAGGTAAGGGTATGAGGACCCGGCTCAAGATCATTAAATGGATATCTGATTTTACCTTTTTTGTAGTTATCGAGCTCGGCTTCAAAAAAGTCGTTTAGAATAAATGGTGATCCTGTGTTGCCATCCAGAATAGCTGTTATGTCGTGTCCAATTCCGGTACCAACGGTGTTTATCCCAAAATCATCCTCCACGAGCGCAAATAAATCCGGATTTTCATCTGTCATACCCCCACTTACGAAACGTTCATTGTTCATGAATAGGCGAACTTCGGGACCTTTATCATCGTTAATCGGATTATTGCTGAATCCGCCCACAACAACATTGGTTAAGGCGCCATTGGCATCGAGTAGCGAACCGTTTTTTCTTGCGTAATAACTTATTTTCCCAAATCCGTATTCGAGTTGTATGTCTTTGGGAACAACAAAACTGAAGCTAAATCGGCCATTGGTAATACTCGCCGGCCCCTTGAAGATGATGTTTTTCTGAAGATTAAAATTAATCTGCGTTGAAGAAGGGTCGTTGCGCAATGTAAATGCCGTTAATGCTTTATCGAAAACCGTGGGCTCCAATACACCATTAAAATCCGCAGCCGGAGTAATACCATCGGCACTAACAAAACCCTCTACAGTAACAAATTCGAGAGCCGATAGCGTGTCGGGGAACTGAGCCGCAGATTTACCATTTACAGCAGTAGTAACAACCTGATAACGCGGGTAGGCCAACTTCATCGCCGGATCTCCCAATAAAGCAAAACTTCTGTTGTTGAAGGATGAACCTGTTCTATTTTTAGCCCCCCTGAAAATATCGCCAAGCGTTTGAAATTCACCATCGACCTTGGCCAGAATCGTATCCATTACATTGCGATTTATTGCTTCATTGGAGGTCGAAAAAGTAAGCCGAACTGTTGTAAACAAACCAACACTACCACCTTTGGGGTTTAGGATAACATACTCTCCTGCAGATGTAAAGTCGGGATCATCGAAACGACTAAACTCGCAGGTTGCGGTTAAAAACAAAGGCAGTTTGTTGTAGTTCTCCCATTCCTGTATCTGATCAATCGTAACAACACGCTCAAGTGCCAGACCCTCTTCTCCCCCATGACCGGCATAATTGATCATAAGTGCGCCCTTATCGACACGGGTGTTGATTGCCTGATTTACCAAGGGGTAATTCTGTCCGCCCGCTCCTGTTT
>JBKCFX010000207.1:0-7853 GCA_046303595.1 Bacteroidia bacterium | reverse complement strand
TTTTTACCTTTTGATGCTTTACGGTGTCCTCAAAACTTCCTGGTATCTAAGCTTTATTGTAACGATTTAACGTACAATCAATAAGAATAGAAAAGCAGAAGCCTCATGGTTATGTTTAGGTTTTGAACCATCAAATCGCATTGGCCTCGTCCAACAATTGTTTCCGGTGCATCCCGGCATAGATGCCATCCAAAGCTAGCAGTTGCTCGTGATTTCCCTGCTCGGCAATACGACCATGTTCAAGTACCAAAATGGTGTCGCAGTGTTTAATGGTCGAAATCCGGTGCGCAATCATCACGCTGCTTCGCTCTTTCATTTTAATCCGCAGGCGCTGAAGCACACGCTCCTCGGTGGCAGTATCCACCGCACTGAGGCAGTCGTCGAGTATGAGTAATTTCGGGTCGCGCACAAGCGCACGTGCCAGCGAAATGCGCTGCTTCTGTCCTCCCGAAAGCGTTACGCCCCGCTCGCCAATGCGCGTCTGAAATGCCTCCGGGAAATCTTCGATGCTCTCAAGTATTGCCGCATCATCGGCAGCCTGACGAATTTTCGATTCAGAATCTTTCAAGCCGCCATTGTTTTGCGCAAAACCAAAAGCAATATTTTCTTCGATTGTCTCCGAAAACAAAAACACTTCCTGTGGCACATAAGCCAACTGCCTGCGGTAATCCGAGAGGTTAATTTCGCGCAAATCTTCGCGGTCGACCAGAATTTTGCCCTGCGTTGGGTCGTACTGCCGTGTAATTAAAGCGGCCAATGTCGACTTCCCCGATCCGGTGCGCCCAACAATGGCAAGCGATTTACCGGGTTCGAGCGAAAACGAAACATCGTGCAGGGCTTCGATTCCACTTTCGGGATAGCTAAACGTAACGTGATTGAATTCAAGTTTGCCCTTTAAATCGAAGGGTTGGGTTGATGGATTGACCACTTCGGGAACCTGATTCATGAACTCATTTAAACGCTCTTGCGACGCTGCTGCACGCTGCACGATAGATGTAACCCAACCAATGCTTGCCACAGGCCAGGTGAGCATGCCCACATATAAAATGAATTCGGCAATTGTACCGGCCGAAATCTCTCCGGCACGCACCTGATGCACGCCAATGATAACCGTAATAATTGTGCTCAATCCAACCAACAAGGTAATCATGGGGGCAAACAATGCACTTATTTGAACCAGTTCGGTATTGCGCTGTTTGTAAGCTTCCGCATCGGCGGCAAATTGAGCTTCCTGAAATGCTTCACGGTTGTAGGCTTTTACCACACGAACACCCGAAAAACTCTCTTGAACACGCGATGAAATTACGCCCAACTGCCGCTGAACCCGCTCGCTTTTCTTAATTACCCTGCTGTTTACGTAATAAATAGCAATAGCTAAAAAGGGGAGTGGCGCAAGCACATACGCCGTAAACACCGGCTGCACCGATAACATACGCATCAAGACCAGCAAGAATAAGGTAATTGTGCTGATTGCATACATAATTGCCGGACCAACGTACATGCGCACCTGACTCACATCCTCTCCAATTCGCGCCATCAAATCGCCTGTTTTGTTGCGCTTGTAAAAGGCCAAATCGAGTTTCTGATACTGTTTGTAGATGTCGTTTTTAAGGTCGTATTCGATGAGTCGCGACATTACAATTATAGTTTGCCGCATGAAAAACATAAACAGCCCTTTTAGCAAGGCAGCGGCGATAACGATAGCGCCCAATCCAAGCAAGACATAAAAAAACTGCCGCTTCAGTTCGGCCGCCGCCTCGGTTCCTTGCATTAAAAAATACACTTCGATTCCATGCTGCACCATGTCGATGCCTTTGCGCAGAATTTCGGCTGGATATATGGCAAACAGGTTCGAAATGGTAACAAACACAGTACCGAGCAGCAAGCGCGTTTTGTAACGAAGCAGGTATTTATTCAGATATTTTAGCGACTTCATGCGGTTTTGACCCGGTCAAATTTTGTGTGCTTTGGAAAAAGGAATACTTTTGTGCCCCGTTTGGAAAAGCAAATCACCAGCGGCCGACAAAAATAGAAAATCCCGCGCAGCTTAAGGCGGAAATCAAACCCATCCCAAAATCAAAATCAGATGTCAAATACCACCGAACTCAGCACAGCAAAAGCACGCGATGTAGCATCGGCTCTTAGCGGCATGGAAGCCGGAGGACACGAGCAGGTTGTTCATTTTTACGACCAGGCCACCGGACTTAAAGCCATCGTAGCCATTCACAATACACACCTCGGCCCGGCGCTTGGCGGCACACGCATGTGGACCTATAGCTCCGAAGAAGAAGCGTTAACGGATGTATTGCGTCTTTCGCGCGGTATGACATACAAAGCTGCCATTACCGGATTAAATCTGGGCGGAGGTAAAGCCGTAATTATTGGCGATGCCAAAACGCAAAAATCAGAAGCCATGCTTCGCCGTTTCGGTAAATTCGTGAACGGACTTGCGGGCCGCTACATTACCGCCGAAGACGTGAACATTGGCACACGCGATATCGAGTACATCGCCATGGAAACTAAACATGGTACCGGTTTGCCTGAAATTTTGGGTGGCGGTGGCGATCCTTCTCCTGTTACAGCTTACGGCGTTTTCTTAGGCATGCGCGCTTCGGCAAAAGAAGTATACGGAAACGAAAGCCTTGCCGGTAAAAAAGTACTGGTACAAGGTGTTGGTAAAGTGGGACAAAGCTTGGTTGAACACCTGGTAAAAGATGGCGCCAAGGTTTGGATTAACGACATCAATTCGGATAACATTAGCGCAGTTACCCAGAAAGTTTCGAGCGTAACAGTGGCCGATGCAGCAAGCATGTTCGACCTCGACATGGATGTTTATGCGCCATGTGCACTCGGAGCTTCGGTAAACAGTGCTTCGTTAGAAAAACTAAAGTGTGCCATTATTGCCGGAGCCGCCAACAATCAATTGGCCGAGGAAAACCTGCACGGTAGAATGTGCAGCGAGAAAGGCATTCTTTACGCCCCCGATTTCTTGATCAATGCCGGTGGCTTGATTAACGTTTCGATTGAATTGGAAGGATACAACCGCGAGCGGGCTTATGCTAAAACCGAACGCATTTACGATGCAGCGCGCAACGTGTTTAGCATCGCGAAGCAAGAGAACATCCCAACCATTGAGGCGGCTAAGCGCCTTGCCGAACAACGTATTGAAGCAGTTGGTCGCATTAGCTTGTCGTTTTAAGGTATGTTAAACAGAAGGCACGTTCGCGAAAAAGTACTCAAAACACTTTACGCCTTTTTCCAATCCGGGAACAGCGAAATGCTGGTTGGAGAGAAAGAATTGTTTCACAGCATCGATAAGGTGTACGATGTGTATCTAATTTACATGTCGCTGCTTTCGGAGTTCAGAGATGCTGCCGAAACGCTTATTCACGAGCGCAAACAAAAGCATTTGCCTACTGCCGAGGATTTAAATCCCAGCCTCCATTTCCTAAATAATCGTGTTATTGAAGCGGTAGTTCGGAATACGGCACTGAATCAGTTGCTTGAAAAGCATAAAATAAACTGGACAGGGCAACAGGATTTGATTCGCAAACTGTTCATGCAGTTTCGTAACGAGCCAACTTTTGTTGAATACCTCAGCAAGCCGGAAGCAAGTTTTGAAGACGACCGCGAAATCGTGTTCTGGATTTATGAAACCATTGTGTTTCCTTCGGAGCTTATTCGTCAACTGCTCGAAGAGCGCAGCATTTACTGGCTCGACGAAATTGAGCTGATGCAAAGCGGCGTTCTGAAAACCGTTAAGCAGATTAAGACCGAGAATTCCTCGCAGTTTACCTTGTTGCCCTTGCAGAAAGAATCTGATGAGGACCGTAAGTTTGCCCGCGAGTTGTTTCGCCTCAGCATTTCGCACAGCGACGAGTACGAGCAGGAAATTTCGAAGCGTGCCGCGAACTGGGAAATTGAGCGGGTTGCCAAAATGGACATCATCCTCATGAAAATGGCCATTTGCGAATTGTGCTTGTTTCCATCCATTCCGGTTAAGGTAACGCTCGACGAGTACATCGAACTTTCGAAGGATTATTCGAGCCCGCAGAGCAAGAACTTCATCAACGGCATCCTCGATAAAATTGTAGCCGACTTTAAGCAAGATAAGCGCATTCAGAAAGTGGGGCGTGGTTTGGTGGAGTGAGGAGTATAAGATAAATTACTATCAAATAATCAATCTCTAAGGCAACGGATTGGGGCAATAATAGTTAAAAGTTGTGTTATAAAACAACATTATTTGTAGTTTAAAGCAGCTATAGCGTCCATGAGATTTTAGGCGCTTTAGGTTATCGGATTAAGTAACTCACATTACGTCCACTTCCTTGTTTTTCAATTAATCCTTTACTTAGCAACTCCGATAAAATCCGTTTTACTGTTGGCGAAGGTATGGCCAACTTTATTGCAATTTCGCCCGATTGAATATTCGGACGGTTTTGAATAATTGAATAGATTAATTTTTCCTTGTGCGAAAGCTGCGTTTCAAATCCGCTTTGTTGTAATTTAATTAGCAGTTGCCTTTGGATATTTGACAGGCAATTCAAAAAGAAATGTATCCAAACGGTTACATCTTCATTTGGGCGTTGTGTCTGACAACTTCTTAGCGCTTGATAGTATTCGTTTTTTCGATTCTCTATTTCGTGTTCAAAACTCACGTATTGTATCCACTTATAGCCTTTATTCAGAAGTAAAAGCGTTGAAATTAATCGGCTTATTCTGCCGTTTCCGTCTTGGAATGGATGAACGCTCAAAAATTCATAGACAAATGATGCAATTTTGATTAATGCGTGGACTTCAGTTTCTGCATTATACCAATCCAGTAAAGCACTTATTGCATTTTCGGTAGCAAATCCCGCTTCTGTAGTCTGAAAAATGACTTGCTTGGTTCCGTCCGGAAATGAAGCTTCTACCGCGTTGCTATGTTGCTTATAATTGCCTTTATGCCATTGATCTTTGGCACTGTATTTCATTAAACTATTGTGCAAGCTTTTTAAATGACTTTCAGAAAGGTTAATGCTTGGGTAAGATTCAGTTATTAAGTCTAATACTTCAAAATAACCAACTACTTCCTGCGAATCTCTGTCGGTAAGTTTGGTTAGATCAATTTTTTGAAGCAAGATATCGACCTCTTCATCACTCATTCTATTCCCTTCAATACGGTTAGAAGCCCCAACGCTTCGAACGGTAGCAATGCTTTTTAACTCCTTGAGGCTTTGCCCTTCTTTTCGCTCAATAGCGGTCCAATTTGCATCAAAACGGTCTATTTCGCTTATCAAGTTAATCAGTTCCCAATCAATATCCAGTTTGAAATTGTATACGAGCTTATTCATATTGATACGATTTGATACGTAAAGATACGATTGTGATTCGAATCCGCAAGCACGATTTGATACGATTTGATACGTTTAGATTTGATTATGATACGAAAAATGTCATCGTTTTCATTCGTTAGGTAGCCGTGTTGTGGGGCTGTCATGCCTTGCTTCTAATAGGATAATTCTATTGGAACTTGAGTGGCAGTGACCTGACATCTTAATTCTCGAATTTTAGGTGATATAAGATTTCAGGCCGCTGGCCCTAATGCAAGTTTTGCATGGTAGATTTTATTAAGATTTCGGGGCTCTGCCCCTTGCTTATCGGATTTACTTGTTGGGTTTTTGATGCTTAAAAGTTGAGGGGCGTAGCCCTGTTTTCTTCGTAACAAAGGCTGAATATGTAGGAAATGGAGGGGCAACGCCCTGCCATCTTAATACTCAACTTTTAAGAAGTTAAATATTTCAGATCGCAGGAATCCAATAAAATAAAAGCGCCCTTACCCCACTACCTCCGAAATAGCATCCTTTATAATTGTACAGGCCTCAACAAGCTGTTCATTGGTAATTACCAGCGGCGGTGCAATGCGCAAGCAATGGTCGGCAAACAAAAACCAATCGGTAATTAATCCCCGGCGGTAGCAGGCCTCCATGGTTTTGAGCACAACGTGGTTATCGCTCAATTCGGCAGCCAGCATCAAGCCTTGGCCATGAATTCTTAGAATGCTCGGATGCTTAAGGTTTTCGCGAATCAAGGCTTCTTTGGCTTCAACTTCGTCTATTAGCTTTTCATCAATAATTGCATTCAAACTGGCCAATGAAGCAGCGCAAGCCAAGGCATTTCCTCCGAATGTGGTGATGTGTCCCAATACCGGGTCGTGACTTAGTTTGCTCATCAATTCGTTCGAAGCTACAAACGCACCAATCGGGATTCCTCCACCCATGCCTTTGGCCATGAGCAAAATATCGGGAACAATGCCGAAGTGTTCAAAGGCAAACAGCTTCCCCGTTCTGCCAAAGCCACTTTGAATTTCATCCAGAATAAGCAAGGCGCCCATTTCTTTGCAACGTTTCGAAAGCGCCTGAATCCAAGCTGCATCGGGTACTTTTGCTCCGGCTTCGCCTTGAATGGTTTCTACAATTACGCAGGCCGTTTCGCCATCAATAGCGTCGAGCGAGGCAAAATCGTTGTACTGCATAAAGCCAACATCGGGCAAGAGCGGACCATACCCTTGCTTGAAATAATCGGAGCCCATAACGCTCAATGCACCATGCGTGCTGCCATGATAAGCATTGTGAAAAGCCAACATTTTCGATCTACCCGTTGCTCGCTTGGCGAGTTTGAGTGCACCTTCGGCTGCTTCTGTACCTGAATTCACGAAATAAACCGACTGCAAAGGTTCTGGTAATAATGTAGCGATTTTTTGGGCGAGCTGCACCTGTGGACCTTGAATAAATTCGCCATACACCATTACGTGCAGGTATTTTTCGGATTGTGCGCGAATGGCTTCAATTACTTTGGGATGCCGATGCCCGGTATTGCTCACTGCGATGCCCGAAATAAAATCGATGTAAGGCTTTCCGTTTTGGTCGTAAATGTAAATTCCCTCCGCGTGCGATACGTCGAGCATGGGCGGTGCCGGCGATGTTTGTGCAACATACCGTAGAAATAATGAGCGAAGTGAAAGAGACGCGCTGTTGGTGTTTGTCATGAAATTCAATACGGTGTTGCCCCGCTAATATACCCGCTCGTTGGCCGTATGCTTATAACAGGAATTGACGAATGATTCACCACCTGTTGTGCGTAAGGCCCCATGAAAAAACCTGTTGTGTTGGTTTCCTGTTCGTTCATTATCACAATCAAATCAGCTCCTTTTTCTGCAGCGAATTCCATCGTGGCTGTGGCAATATTGCTGCAGAACAAGGTGGTTGCGGTAAACCTGATTTCACGTTCGGTCAGATAATCTTCAACCTGTTTCATCTTCATCCTGAACTTCGCATTCAGGTCGGCGTCGTCGTGGTCGTGCGAACGCAATCCACAAATGTGCAATTGTGCATTGTATGTGTTTGCGAGCCGAATAGCCAGCCCAATTTTTTCGCGCGAATGAAATGAATTGTCGATAGGCACAACGATGTTTTCAAATCCAATTTTTTGTGCACTCCTTTGTACCGAAAGCACCGGGCATCCGGCTTCAGACACAATTCGGAATGCATTGCTTCCCATAAAAAACTCGCGAATGCCACTAACGCCATGGGTGCCAAGAATAATGATATCGGCATCCAAGTCATTGGCCGTGCGCACCACTTCGTCGCGAACACTTCCGTAAGCCACCTTGGTATGAACAGGGCATGCATACTTTTCGCTTAACGAAGCAGCATATTCTTCGAGTTTCGAACCCACTACTCCGCTTAACTTCGCATTAAAGGCTTCGTCCTCGACATTGATCTCGGGCAGGTTGGCTTTGAACGCATAAGACGTTACAACATGCAGAAGTATAATCTCTGCGTTGCACAATTTTGCAAGATGCGATGCATGTT
>JBKCFX010000206.1:0-7623 GCA_046303595.1 Bacteroidia bacterium | reverse complement strand
GCTCGAAAACTATGATCTGGCAGAATTGGCGAAGTATATCGACTGGACACCATTCTTCGCTACCTGGGAATTGTAAGGAAAATATCCGGCGATTTTGAATGATGCCGTTGTAGGAACAGAGGCTGTTAAAGTATTTGATGATGCACAACGTATGCTGAAGCAAATCGTCGATGAAAAGTGGTTGCAGGCCAATGGAGTTATTGGAATTTGGTCGGCAGCATCTCAAGGCGATGATATTGAGCTCTATACCGATGACACGCGCAAAACACTGCTAAAAACAGTTCACCACCTGCGTCAACAAAACAAGAAAGCCGAAGGTCAGGCCAATTATTGTCTTAGCGATTTTGTAGCGCCTGCAAATTCAGGAATATCTGATTATATCGGTGGTTTTGCCGTAACCGCGGGCATTGGTATTGAGGAGCACATCGCGCGTTTCGAAGCTGCGCACGACGATTACAGCAGCATCATGCTTAAAGCACTTGCCGATCGTTTGGCCGAAGCCTTTGCCGAGCGATTGCATCAGCGTTTGCGCACCGAATTCTGGGGCTATGCTAATGAGGACGAACTTTCGAACGAAGAGTTAATTGCCGAGAAATACCGCGGCATTCGTCCGGCGCCGGGGTATCCTGCCTGCCCCGACCATACCGAGAAAGCGGCATTATTTGAACTGCTCGATGCAAGCCGAAATACAGGAATTTCGCTCACTGAGAGTTTTGCTATGTATCCCACAGCCGCAGTCAGTGGATGGTATTTCGCGCATCCCGATAGCAAGTATTTTGGTTTAGGTAAAATTGAAAAAGATCAGGTTGAGAAATATTCGACGCGCAAAGGAATGACATTAGAAGAAACCGAACGCTGGCTGAGTCCGGTATTGGCATATGATCCAAATTAATTTCGCATGGTAAAATACAATCCCCGCGATTGGTTTTTGCTGATATTTAAGTTTCACAAAGCCGACACATTTCGTACCTTATTGCCATTAATTTTATGCATTGGCATTTATTCCGGACTTGTTGCTTGGTTAGAAATGGAGGTGTGGAGGCTGAGCGATACAAGTCATGTAAAAAACCTGTCTTTGATCCATTCAGCATTGGGAATGGTGATTTCGATGTTATTGGTTTTTCGTACCAACACGGCTTATGAACGTTGGTGGGAAGGACGTAAAATATGGGGCTCCTTGGTAAACTCGAGCCGAAATCTGGCGTTAAAGGTTCAGGCTATCATCCCATCGCAACGTACTTTTTTTGCGGCAATGATACCGAATTACGCCTTTGCGATGAAAAATCACTTGCGTGGCGAACATCAATGCATGGAGTTGGAAAGTGCAGATGGATTTACACCTGATTTATTCCAGGTAACAGATCATGTGCCCAATGTAATAGCCGGTATTATCATCCAACGGATAGAAATGCTGCGAAAGGAAGAACACATACTTCCTGAACACGTCTTGTTTTTCCAAAACGAGCTAAACAATTTCACCGATGCGGTTGGAGCATGCGAGCGCATCAGAAAAACCCCTATCCCTTTTTCGTATTCGGTGTTTCTGAAGAAATTCATTTTTCTCTATGTAATGACCTTGCCTTTTGGCTTTGTTTTCTCTTTGGGTTATTGGGTAATACCTGTGGTTTCAATTATCTTCTATGTTTTAGCAAGCTTAGAGCTAATTGCTGAAGAAATAGAAGATCCTTTTGGAAAGGATGCTAACGATTTGCCAACTGAGGAAATTGCATTAGGCATTCGTTTGTCGTGCCGACAACTATTGAAATCAGAGCCCTCGATGCAGAAATAGAACAAATCTTCAGGTGTGAACTAAATTTCCCATATCATAAGGAATTGATTCTCGGGCAATAATTTTTGATGGTATTTATATTGCCGTTACCTATTTTACTGTAAATAAAAAATTTGTTCTCCGGGCTCTCCCCTACCTACAATTAATTTACCGCTGTACAGTCTAAATCCGAAATTGGATCCGTCTTCAGGGCTCATGCCATTTAAATCGGCGAAGGTTCCAAAGGAATCAATCCGTACATTAATAAAATTAAAACGAACTCCATTCCGATTTGTAACCATTATTCCATAGGTATTTGCAGAAGGGATATACCCATAAGAGACCTTGAGACCATTCTCGGAATTGTAAAATACTTTCCCTTCGAGATAAACCACAACACTACTTTCATCGCTAAACAATTCTCTTTGGGCGCTGGCATTAAATGAAACAGCGATTAAAAGGGAAAGTAAAGCGATAATCCTCATTTTAATAGCAGAATATTAAACAATGAGCGGGAGCAAAATCATTTTTTGTTGTAGCGGAAACCACCACCATCGCCAACATTGAAGCTGAGAAAAATTTCGCTTGCTCCTAGCCTATTTGAATTTGAAGTGAGTGTGGAAACCGTAAAATCGTAGGCATAACCAACCGAGAACTGATCCCAGTCGATCATTAACTTGGCGATATACGAATCTTTCAGGCGCGTAAACAAGCCCAATGATACAGCGAAAGGCCTTTCATACCCGGTGTAATTTGATCCAATGTTGAACTTGTATTTATAATAGGTTCCAAGCAACAATTGGGAAAAACTACCCTGACGCTGATAATAAACTCCCGGAAGAATATCGCCATCGGTGCCATCAATCGATATGTCGGCGTTTGCAAATGCCGTAAAGCGTACAGGTAATTTTTCGGACGCTAGTTCTACGAAAGAATTGTTTGGACGGGTAATGTGGTAAGCTGCCACACCAACATTTACGCGCTTATTCGCATTTTTGGCCATTGCTTTAACCTTCTTAGCATACGTATACAAAATACCTGCACCTGCATCGAAATACCCGAAATTTTGGTTGTTAAAATCTTCGCCACTTGCCAAACCGGCATTGTAGGCAACCCCATCATATTGCGACGCCCACATACCATCAACGTTATCGAATGATCGCATCGCATACCCCGCATTAATTCCCAAACTAAGTTGACTTTTCGCATTTAGGCGAATATGATCGGCAATTGCAAGGGCAACATTGTTTGTTACCATGCCCATATCGCCAATTCGGTCGTTAAAAAACGACAGACCCAATGCTAGAAAATTACTCTTGCTGGTATTGTCCTGTGTTATACGGGCATCAAACGATGCTGTAGCTGTGCGAAACGAACTTCCCAATTGGCCCCATTGCGTTCTGTAGGCCATTTTTGCCTGAATTGGACTATTTGCTCCTGCCAACGCCGGGTTTAAAATAAGCGGGGCATATTCGGTGTTCGAAAAATGAATATCCTGCGCCTGAAGCGCTAATGTTGAAGTAACGAATAATGCGGTGTAAAGCGTTTTTTTCATAGGTGTTATCGGACTAAAGTAAGGGTTCCTGTTTTGTTTATTACCGTTCCGTCGAGTTGACGAATATATAAATTAAAACCATACACGCCGGTGGCGGCTTCATTTTCTTTAAAAATTCCATCCCAGCAGCGGCTAACATCCTCTGTTTCAAATACACGTTCGCCCCAGCGGTTGTGAATTACCAGCTTAAACTGCTCCACACAATCGCTAAAAACACAGAACGTTTCGTTAGCTTCAGGACCTTTTTTATTGGGCGAAAAGACAGTGGGCAAGAAAACTTCGCTGCAAATAATATCATTTTCCACTACAATGGTAAGGGTGTCAGTTGCTACACATCCGGCCGCATCGGTGCCGGTTACGATATATGTGGTGGTTTCGGTTGGCGTTGCCCAAGGAGTGGCACAATCGCTGCAGCTTAAACTTATTGCCGGACTCCATTGGTAGCTCAGGGCTCCTGCCACATTTAGCAGCACCGAATCGCCTGCAATGAGCGTAACATCATCTGCACTAATCGTAATGTCGGGCGCATCAGCAAGCGTTATAACGGACGTGGCTGAACCTGTGCAACCGACCGAATCGGTAACCGTAACCGTTATTTCTCCGGGAGGTAAGTCGTTAATTGTAGAGGAATTTTCAGAGCCGCTTGACCATGAATACACGTATTGAGGCAAACCGCCTGTTACCGCAACAGTTGCCGAACCGCTTGCTGTATCGCAGGCCGATTCTTGTGTGGTAATCTCTACCTGCAGTGCTGCAGACACGGTTAAATTTACCGATAAAATACTGTCGCAGCCGTTGGGCGTTTCCAATGTATCGCTATACGAACCCGACTGCGAATAAACCGTGCCCCAGGGCGAAGTGTAATCGCCGCAGGTACTAACAACAAGCGGTGCAACATTTACAGCTCCTGATGTTGGATACACACATTTCGGCAATCCCAATCCCATGTTAGCACTTTGATTTTGTATGTAAGCAACCTGAAAATTGCATGCAGGCCCGGCTAAATTGGGATTTACAATGGTGGAGAGATTTCCAATAATGGAGGGATTGGCTGACCTAACATAAATTTTATCGTCGGGCCCCAGCTGCAGAACACCAAAAAGGGGGTTTTGCGGCACAACCAAATAGGCAGAATTGCGAATAGCTGTTGTATCGAGCATTTCAATGTTGTACTGCATGATTTGTGAAATGTTGGCGATATAAAGAAACGAGCCATTCGGAGAAAATTCAACACCATACACAACGGGTACTATCATTGCCGGTTCCAAGTCCCATTGGAGCAAATCAGAAACAGCGCCTGTGGTATTATTGAAAGAAAATAAGTTTACTTTACCCAGCGCTCCACTGCCCGAAGCCAGCAAATTAAATTGACGATTTACCTTAAGATGACCGGCAGCGTTTGGAAATGGTACACTGAGTGGCGAAACAATTGGAGAAAGTGCAATGCCGCTAGAAGTTAATAGAAAAGAATAAAATGTAGAGTTGTTGTGCGTTACAATCCAGAAGTCGGTTCCATTTGCCGCCGGAACTACCTCTAGCTTTTCAGTACTGGTAGCCAATAAAGGAATGTTTTTCTGAGTCGCTATGACATCTCCCAAACCACCATCTAAATTCATGTCAACTACGCTATACTTTATCCCTGTGTTAGAGGCTCCTGATACGCCCTCGTCAACCGTTATAATGTAGTACAAATGGCAACTACCCGGTTTGGGGACAATTACTGCAGCCGTAGATGAAGTAAGCAATGCAGGTGTACCTCCTTGCAAACCATTGCCATTGGGCATAATCTGGTTTTGCGAATTCCAAACACGAACCCCATCGGTGTAAAACAATAAAGCGCCGCTGATGCGATCTGCTACACTTGCAGACCCTTCATTTGCTTGAATTGCAGATGATGTTAAAAACGTTGGTGGATTGGTATTAAAATCGAGCCCTCCGCCAGATAAACCAAAACGCCATTGGTTGTATTGTTTATTTTGGGCTGCGATCTGGCCCATTGAAGCAATGATAAACGTGCAAAGAACTATTAATTTTAGATTTAATTTCATGTTTATGAAGCTCTCACGAGATACAATGTTATTGTATTTAGTGACATAATGCAAATTAGAATGCAATGCAGAACACATTGTTTTACGTGTAGTTGATGTTTCCTTTTATCTCGACTGCGGCAATGCAAGATTTCATATACGGTGTTAAAGCCGGTGGTTCTAGAACATCGGCCTAGTAAATCAATGACAATATTTAATTTAAATGCTTTGTCATGGCGGTAGATAATTTCATTTTATATTTTTAGAAGGTTTGAAAAAATCAAAATTCTCTTTTGTAGATACGTTGCACGATGCTTTTTCGGTTTTTTATTGTTGTGGGCGGGCTGTATTTAACACGATTGTTTTTATACCTGTTTGTTAGTAAAGCTCCTATTGCTTAATAAATTTTTGGCTGTAATAGGAATGGCCATCATATCCCAATAAATAAAACATCCCTGTTGATAGATTTGAAATGTTTAAGGTATTGGTCAAAGGACTTTCCAAAACTACCGATCCCTGTTGGTCAATGATTTTTAAATAGCCTTTTTTACTAAGATGTAAGCCATAAATATTTATTTCTGTATATGAAGGATTGGGATAAATAGTCAATATTTCTTCTTCGGCATGTATCTCTTCTACAGCAGTCGGGACTCCATTGCAAGCAACATTAGATAGCAATGTCTGAAGACAAGCATTTGCGTAAAATGTTCCGTTGCCTATTACTCCGTAAATATTTTTGGTATTGCTGATATTTGTTAAAGGATCTTGGTTAAGTATAACCAAATCAGCTCGTTTACCTACAACGATAGTTCCCGACGCATTTCCGTAACCACATTCATTTAAAAATTCGTAAGGTTTAGAAGTCGCAAGAGTTAATGCTTGATGAGGCGTTAAACCAGCTTCTACAAAAATTTCTAACTCCTTGTGAACAGCAAAACCTGCTACTGAATATGGAGTTATGTTGTCGCTACCTAACATGAGCTTAGCGCCATTTTGATATAGGCGTTTCAACAGCTTTTTATATTCAGAAATATTACTAGGCTCTTGCGGGTTGGCATTTGTGTTTCGCCAATTATTTAAAAGAAATGAAGGGCACACATATTGAACTTCATTAGGTTCATTGGCTCTAATGCTATCTAATCTTTGCTTATTCCATCTTACAATTAAGGTAGGGCAGTTCCATTTACCTTCGGCAATGGTAGTATCTTCTAAGGCCTGTTCGGTTAGATCAAGTGTATCGTTGGGTAAATAGCCCCAAAAATGTTCTATGGATTTTTGGCTTGATTGTAAAATAGGCATTGCTCCAATCCAATCATTGCCGTGACCTTTGATGAATTTACCCGATGAGGCAGCATAATTCTGAATGGCATTGAATACCCCTTGTGTTAAATAGGTGTAGGTTTTATAAAAGTCATATCCTATTGAATCTTGACTTTGCAGACTGCTTAGAGCTTGTGTTTGATTTTGTATTTGTTGCGGATTAAAAAATGGATGCCCCATAAAGTTCATAATGGGTCCTGAGCTGTAAATTCTGGGTGAGCTAATTTTGTTGTCAAAAAGAACTGCTTGTTCTGTATTTATGCTGTCTCTAAAACTAATATGCCAAGGCTCTCCGTGCATATTGCATACAGTAGTTACTCCGTTAGCTAATTCCAAAATTGCGTCGTTTCGCTGCAACAGGTGGGCATGCATATCACATAAACCCGGAATTAAATATTTGCCTGTTCCATTAATTACAAAGGCATTACTTGGAATATTAACATTGCTCGTGTCATCTATTTGTGTTATAGTATTGTTTTGAATTAAAACAGTTTTATGGCTCAATACGGTTGATGTATCGGTCATGGGAATAACCGAAATGTTTTTGATAGCAACAATGTTACTGTCAATAAAACATTGACTAAAAGATATTTTTACAAATACTAATAAAAGCGATATAGTGACTATTTTTTTCATTTCCACTCGACTATTATCTTCTGAAGGAGTTTAATTTTGGTCAACTTTTTTTCGAAGTATGAGCCCCCGTTGGCTTTATCTAGTGAATTAATGTAATTGTTCCTGTTTTATTTAGCACTGTTCCATCGAGCTGGCGCAAATACACATTAAATGCATACACCCCACTTTGCGCCTCATGCCCCTTAAATGTGCCGTCCCAACAGGTATTGATATCCTCCGTTTCGAAAATGCGCTGCCCCCAGCGGTTGTGAATTACCAGCTTAAACTGCTCCACACAATCGCTGTAAACACAGAACGTTTCGTTGGCTTCGGGGCCT
>JBKCFX010000205.1:0-1186 GCA_046303595.1 Bacteroidia bacterium | reverse complement strand
CGATGTGTGAGCAATCGCATTGCCACCTACCAGCCACGTAAACGCTGGCGAAAGTCCCAAAGCCGAACCTGCTGCGGTTAAGGTAACCGATTGGCCTGCACAAATCGGATTCGCATCAGTTAAAATTTGAACGCTTGGTGTTAGGGTAGTTCCAATGCGGATGTCAAAACCGTTGTCGGGACCAACCAATGCCGGAGTATCGCACACAACGCGAACACGGTAGCCCTGGCCGTTAATTCCGGAAGGCAGCGTGCAGGTAATAATTCCCGATGGATTGGTAGATGGTAAGCCCAATGTGTAAGTGCCGATTGTTGTTGGTGAAGAGAAGTTTCCGCTGGCATCGCTGAGTTGAACGCTCATTACGTGTGTTGAAATCAGCAATCCTTCGGCACCGTAGCCAACAAAAATGCGGCTTCCCGAGCAAAATGCACTGTCCTGCAAATATGCCGAAATGATGCCCTGCGGTTTAACCGTATGCAGCACTCTGCTCAAACCGCCGGTACTGTAACCATATCCATCTTGTGGAATGCAAATCGCATCCATTCCTCCATTGTTTGCCAAGCAAGCGGTTGAAAGCGTGCCGAGTACTGAACCGCCGTTTAGGGTAATCGATTGACTGCTGTTGGTTGCAAAATATCCAATGGAGTCGGTTTGCCAGTCCATTTCTTCAATTCCTGCATTGGTGCTACTTGCAGGGTAGATCGGATTCCAGAAATTAGCACCATCGAAGGTCTTGTATAGCTTACCAAAGGTGCCGCCTGCAAAGGCAATATCGGCATCAATCATCCAAACATCATTGAACGAGGTGTTTATATCAACACCGGTGTTTTTCAATGCCCAGCTTAAGCCTCCGTTCGAAGTTTTGTAAATCTGATTTCCACCAACTGCCAAGCCGATGTTGCGTGTTGTAAAATAAACGCCTTGTAACCAGGTTGTTGTGTTGATGCTCACGTTTGTCCAGGTAAGGCCCCCGTTGAGTGTTTTGAATACCGCGCCGTTCGAACCGCACACGTAGGCGCAATTTGTATCAACAGCCATAATGTCGGTAAACGATTCTTGCGTGCTTGTTTGAATGTTCATCCACGAAATGCCGCCATCTGTCGATCGCAATACGATGCCGCTATCGGCGCTGACCAAGGCTAGATTTGGTCGGAGGTATTTAACACCGGTACAATATCGATTGCCT
>JBKCFX010000204.1:0-6346 GCA_046303595.1 Bacteroidia bacterium | reverse complement strand
CTTATTCAACATAATAACCATTATCCATTGCTTTTAGGCGTCATCGCTTCTGTTTTCTATATCCAACTTGATGTAAGTGCAAATTGCACTCGCGGCCTGAGGACTTAATTATTACATTTGCACAGCAAAATTTTAACAGCATATGGAAACCGCAAGCCTTAGCCAAATCGACATTCAGCCCGTTTTAAAATCTCTTGGAATAGAGCCCGAGAACACCGGAGTTTCGACCGGAGTGCAATGGTACGAAGGATCGGGCAAGTGGATCGAATCGTATTCGCCGGTTGACGGAAAACTGATTGCCCGCGTGAAATGCGCCAGCGAGTTCGATTACGAAATGGTGGTAAAACAAGCTTCCGAAGCCTTTAAAGTATGGCGCTTGATGCCCGCTCCAAAACGTGGCGAAATTGTTCGCCAGATGGGCGATGCGCTGCGCGAAAAGAAAGATGCACTTGGTCGCCTCGTTTCATACGAAATGGGGAAAAGCCTTCAGGAAGGTTGGGGCGAAGTGCAGGAAATGATCGACATCTGCGATTTTGCAACAGGCCTATCGCGTCAGCTCTACGGTTTAACCATGCATAGCGAGCGTCCAAGCCACCGCATGTACGAACAATGGCATCCGCTCGGAATTGTCGGAATCATTTCGGCCTTTAACTTCCCCGTTGCTGTTTGGTCGTGGAACTCAATGATTGCATGGATTTGTGGGGACGTTTGCATTTGGAAACCATCATCCAAAACCCCGCTGTGTGCAATCGCCTGCCAAAACATCATCCGCGATGTGCTTAAAAACAATAACGTTCCCGAAGGAGTTTCCTGCTTGCTTGTAGGCAATCCCGTTGGCGATTTGATGAACAACGACAAACGCGTTCCACTCGTATCGTTTACCGGTTCAACCCGCATTGGTCGACACGTTTCGAAATCGGTAGCCGAGCGTTTCGGGAAAACAATTCTCGAATTGGGCGGTAATAACGCCATTATCGTAACACCCGATGCCGATTTGAAAATGGTATTGGTTGGATCTGTTTTCGGAGCCGTTGGAACTGCCGGGCAACGTTGTACTTCGACACGCCGTCTTATTGTACATGAAAGCATTTATGCTAAAGTGTGCGAAGTACTGAAAGGCGCATACAGCCAGTTGAGCATCGGAAATCCATTGGATCAGCACAACCACGTTGGGCCGCTCATCGATACCAAAGCCGTTGAAGATTATACGAATGCCATTGCACGCGCCAAGGAAGAGGGAGGTAAAGTTCTGGTTGAGGGCGGTGTTTTACAGGGCGAAGGCTACGAAAGTGCCTGCTATGTGAAGCCTTGTATTATCGAAGCCGAGAATCACTATCATATTGTGCAGGAAGAGACCTTCGCTCCTATTCTGTATCTCATTAAATACAAAACAATCGAAGAAGCTATCGACTTGCAGAACGGTGTTCCACAAGGACTTTCATCCTCGATTTTTACTACAAACATGCGCGAGATGGAAGCATTCCTTTCGGCGGCAGGATCTGATTGCGGAATTGCCAACGTAAACATTGGTACCTCTGGAGCAGAAATAGGCGGTGCCTTTGGCGGTGAAAAAGAAACAGGCGGTGGTCGCGAATCGGGCTCTGATGCTTGGAAAGCCTACATGCGTCGCCAAACCAACACCATCAATTACGGAACGCAGTTGCCGCTTGCTCAGGGAATCCAATTTAATTTCTGATTGAAGTCGGTATTCGGCATATTTGTTTCGCTGTACCTGTTTTGCGCATGCAATCAGCCTGCAAATGAACACCATTCCGAAACCTATTTTGATGTTCCTGCTTTTATAGAAGCACAAGCATCGCGTTTAGCAACATTGAATGCAACGCTTGTTAAAACCATGCAAGCATCAGATAAGAGAGATTCGGCAAACGTGGATCAACCCGATTGGAATCGAGAGTTTAAGCTGTTCCGAAAAGTGGACCTCAACGTTCCTGCGCTTTCAAGTAAATACCGCGTAACAAAGAAAATTGCCGATTCGCTTACAATAACGCGCTATATCTTGCCTGACGGGATGAATGGAACGGTGGAATTGAACGTTCTAAAAAACACTGCCGGAAAAACGCACAAAGTGGAATGCCGCATTTTGGAAAGGTCTACACTTACCACACATGCCGAAACATGGACTTTTGTTTCCGATAGTGGCTATTTTTATTCGGGCTTCGACCGCATCAATGGCATAACTACAAATGCATACTCGATTTCAGGTCGCTTTATAATTCCTCAATAATTCCTGGTTATGGAACAGCTAATCGTTATGATTTTCGTTCTGGGATATCTCACCATTGCGTTCGAGCATCCACTGAAAATAAATAAAACCGGAGCGGCGCTCTTCATGGGCTTATTGTTGTGGACTGTTTACCGCATTGGATTCCCGCATATGCCAATTGCTGAACAACTCGCCCATCACATCAAAGCCATTTCAGAGATTTTGTTTTTTCTGATGGGCGCCATGACCATCGTTGAAATCATCGATGCCCACGACGGATTCAACGCCATCACGAATCGCATTAGAACGCGAAATAAAATTAAGTTGCTGTGGATAATTTCTACCATTGCATTCTTTCTCTCGGCGGTGCTCGATAACCTTACTACCGCCATTGTAAGGGTTTCATTAACCCGAAAACTGGTTGAGGACAGACAACAACGGCTCTTCTTTGCCGGTATGATTGTTATTGCCGCGAATGCCGGTGGTGCTTGGTCGCCCATTGGTGATGTTACCACCACAATGCTTTGGATTGGCGGACAGATTTCGGCTTCCAATATTATTACACGGTTGTTCTTGCCCAGTTTGGTTTGCTTGCTCATTCCCTTAACCTATGTTACGATTTTTGAGAAAAATAAACTATCGGGTTTGCTAACACCAATTCCACAGAATCAGCTGGGGAAGGAAAACATGCTGATTTTCATCCTTGGCATCGGAGGATTGTTGTTCGTTCCGATATTTAAGCAGCTTACGCATTTACCGCCATATACCGGAATTTTGCTCGTACTTGGTCTGTTGTGGTTAACGGCAGATTTACTACACCGCAAAAAAGACGATGAATTGCGCACGCGTTATTCGGCTTCTTCTGCCTTGATGAAAATAGACATGCCGAGCATTCTGTTTTTTCTGGGTATTTTACTCGCAGTAGGCGTTCTCGAGTCTTTGCATATTCTCGAAGCACTTTCGGCAGCCATGAATCAGGCTTTAGGCGATCAAAGTGTAATTGTAATGTGTATTGGATTATTATCGGCCATTGTAGACAATGTTCCTTTGGTGGCAGCGACGATGGCGATGTACGACCTGACTAATTATCCGCCAGATTCGCCACTTTGGGAGTTTATAGCTTATTGTGCCGGCACTGGTGGCAGTTTGTTGATTATTGGATCGGCGGCAGGTGTTGCAGTAATGGGAATTGAGAAGATTGATTTTATATGGTATCTCAAAAAGATAAGTTTCGTTGCCTTGTTAGGATATCTAGCAGGTGCGGCAGTTTATCTGTTGATAGGATAAAAAAAGCGCGAAAGGGAATCTGCCGCGCGTTATATTGCAGAAAAATAATTTGAGGAGATATTTAGTGCATAATCCGAGTTAAATAAAAAGAGGCCAAATCTCAACGAAATGGCCTCCTTTAATAAAGCTTACAACCTTAGTTGAACTGAACCTTAACGATTTCGTTTGTTCCGTTATCAGAAGTCAAGCGTACAAGGTAGATACCGTTCGCCAAGTCGCCGCGCTGTATAACCACAGAGTTACGCGCATTTGAAATGGTATTCGTTACGCGTCCGGTTAAATCCAATACATCTACTTTGTAAGAAGAAGCATCTGCAAAAAGGATGTTCAATGTGTTTTGTGCCGGATTAGGGAATAATTCGGCCTTAGCAAGTGTTAGGTCATTTAACCCACTTGAACTACCACCTAAACACGTATTGAATTTGTAGCTCAATGTTACCGGATCAGCACTTGTACGGATGTAAAAACGATTGAATCCGCCGATTCCGTTTGGCTCTGCGCAATCGCGATCTGTTGAATCTGGGAATGATTCTTCGTTAGAGGAAATATCTACAGGACCATTCACAAATTTATAGTTTATCTTCCCTGGACAAATTCCATTAAACGAAGCTTCATAAGTTCCGGGGCCCACTAAGGTCATTGGAAGAGCACCACCTTGGTAAGGAGGTGTGGTAAAATCTCCTATTACGTAAATTGTTGAAGCCGGTGTTTCGTCGGTCATATCAACACGGAAAGTAACGTTTGATGGAGGTGGAATAGGAGTACACTCCCCAGCAGCAAGTCCGAAGCAACGTGCAGAAAGTGTAGTATCGGATTGAAGCATTACAGATGTGTTGCTTCCACCTTCCCAACCTCCCGAGAAGTTGCCATTGCGAATGATGCGTGCCTTGTATTGGAATTCACCCGCATCAATTGGAAGTGTTATGGAATAAATTCCATCATTATCAACGTCGGAAAGTAGGTAAGCAGGCCCACCCTGATAATTGTTAAATGTACCTGCAACGTCAACTGAGTCGTTGGAATTAACGTCAAAACCACAATTGTAACGCATATCAATGTTTATGGTTGCATTGAAAGTTGGTAATTCGACACAAACTTCGCTACAAGATGCAAAACAATTCTGTGTAACTGTTGCTCCGGCTGCAAGGGTAAACGAACGATTAGTATTTAAAGCGCAAGAAGAGGGGACATTTTCCCATTGATTATTTCCAGAGCCGTCCTGACCATTAATGTATTTGAATTCATAAGAAGTCCCTTCAAGGCTCTGTGAGAAATAAAAGATTCCTGTGAATAATGAATTAGCATCACTTGGAATTACATCATTTAATAGAGCGGATCCAGGAGTCCAATCGACAAAATTACCATTAACAATTTCATCCAAGAAGCTGCCTGCAACCGATACGCCACCTGCTCCCATTGTTGTTCCGGTTAAATCTACAGTAAATCTCACCATATAATAATTTGTAGTCCCATCATTTGCAATTGACTCACCAAATCTAACGGGATAAAGCAAAGGAGATGCACCATTAACTGAAAAAAAACGGTTTAAATTTCCACCACCTACCTGACATTCAACAGGCACTGATTCATCTCCACCCCAAGCGTTTCCATTGATAAATTTGTACTCATAAACTCCGTCGGGTAAAAAGCATGAGTATGTGTAAATACCATTACCACCATCAGTCATCATGGCCGAACTTGGATCCCAATCTGCCGGCAAGCCAGCTTCAGATTGCCAATTACCCGCAACATGAACACCTTCAGGAGCAACGGTTTGGCCTTGCATGTTTACGGAGAAGACAACCTCTTGCTGTGCGTTAAGCAGACCAACAGCACCTCCCATTAAAATTGAAAAAAGTACATTTCTCTTCATATTGTGTAAAGTTTAGTTCGAACAAATGTAAAATTTACAACACATAAAATGAAGCGAATAAGTGTCTGATTAACGCTTAGAATTGTATATATCTGATTTTCTATATATTAAATACATTACAACTTGCAAACAATCATACGTTCATTTTGTTAACACCATAAGTTAGAGCGAAGTGCTAAATGCAGATAAATATTTTATAGGTTTGATTTACAAATGTTTGATGTTTTTTTTGTGAATATTTAATTTCTATAGTGTTAAATTTACACTCAACCACTAATTTCGTATTTTCCAACATACTCAAAAAACGATTGGTGCCATGAAACGATTACTCTATGTTGCTCTTTTATGCCTTGCCTCTTCAATTTCAAAAGCACAGGCAATTGTTACCCTTAATCCGCCTTTTGCGAATGGGTCAAGTTCTGTAACATTAACCTACAATGCCGATCAGGGCAATGGACAACTGGCCAACCTGCCTGCCGGGACGATAGTATATGCACACATGGGTATAACCGTAAATGGTCAAAACTGGCAATATGTGGTTGGTAATTGGGGTACTATTGATAACCGCACTGCCATGACGCGCATCGGCAACTCAAACCAATATACGCTGTCGCTCAATCCTTCTATCCGTGAATGGTTTCAGACGAACAATAATGGAGCACAGCAGATCCCCGGAAATGCTACGATTTCAAAACTATGCCTTGTTTTTCGAAATGCTACAGGCTCATTGGAAGGGAAAACCAGCACCAACGGCGACATCTTCATCGACCTTTCGACCAGTGCCTTCGACGCTGCAATTACGTCGCACCCGCAAACTTCGTTGTTGGTGAATAACAATCAGTCTATTCAGTTTACCGGACAAAGCTCTGCACCATCGATCCTCGAATTTACGCTCGATGGAGCATCTGTTGCCAACCAAACCAATGCTACTGTTCTGAATTACTCTGTGAATACCGCAAGCC
>JBKCFX010000203.1:0-3709 GCA_046303595.1 Bacteroidia bacterium | reverse complement strand
TTATTGAACATACACGATGCGCTTGGTTTCAAAGAAAGCGTCATCGAACCAGGTTTGGATTGGGATAATTTGGAATGGTCGGCCGGTAATGCTCGCCTCCTCGATAAGGTCACCACCTTTAAGGCAAATCCATCCGTTTTTAATGGGGTGCGTCGATTTCTTCAACAGCTTGCCGCCTGTCCATAGAATTAATTCTTGCAGGGGCGCTACGGCACGCGACACAATAAAATCAAAACGATCTTGAATCTTTTCAACTCTTCCAATGTGTGTTCGAACATTGCTGAGTTTGAGTTCAGTTGCAACCTGCTGCACGACAGAAATCTTTTTGGCAATCGAGTCGCACAAGGTAAACTCGGTTTGGCGAAAGAGGATTGCGAGGGGAATGCCCGGAAATCCTCCACCGGTGCCAATATCTAAAACCTTCGAGCCGGGATTGAACGCAATGAACTTTGCAATGGCAAGGCTGTGCAAAACGTGCCGCAGGTACAATTCATCAATGTCTTTACGTGAAACAACGTTGATTTTCGCGTTCCAGTCGTTATAAAGCTCCTGTAATTGGGCGAATTGATTTTGTTGTTCATCCGAAAGTTCGGGGAAGTAACGAAAAATCAACTGCTGGTCTTGCATCGAAAATCTAGCCTGTTTCTCAGAATTTAGATTCGATCCTGCTGATTTCTCAGGATATTGTATAAAAATTCGCGGCTTCTAAACAATTGAGCTTTCACAGTACCGATAGGAAGATCGAGTTTTTCGGCAATTTCTTCGTACGATAATTCTTGAAAGTAACGCATTTCGACCAGTGTGCGGTAGCGTGGTTTTAGTTTCGTAACCAGCGACTGCATTAGCACATTCTTTTGTTTGCGAATCAGATTTTCTTCCGGATCGAGCGTATTGCTGCGCACGTCCATCGTCATTTCTCCTCCGTCGTCGCCTTCAAATGTTTTGTCGAGCGAAACGGTAACCATGCGTTTCTTACGAATAAAGTCGATGCAATTGTTTGTTGCAATCCGAAAAAGCCATGTACTGAAAGCAAAGTTCGGTGTATACTGCTCGATATTTTTAAATGCTTTTCCAAAAGCTTCAATGGTTAAATCTTCCGCGTCGTCGCGGTTATTTACCATTTTCATCAGCAAATAGAAAACAGATTCTTTGTAACGATCCAGCAATTCGGCATAGGCAGCCTGATCATGCTGTGCAACAGCACGTTTAACCAATGCTACATCATATTGAGCTTTGGCCGAAAGATTGGCTTCTAATTCCATTTGCGTTGTTTCACGAATAAGGTGGCGAAAAAGTAAGCAGGATGAATGAAAAATCCTTGCACAAATTCATAAAAAACTGACTTCCAGCCTAAATCTTTTTCATGCAATTTATTTGCAGCCAGTTGGAGAATCAAAGTTTGAATCAAGGACCGCAATAAAAATCCGCTGAGAAATAGAACAACATTGTATTGAAGAACCAATGCCGCAGTGAAGGATAGATAAAAAAGATACCAGCTTACGGGGTACAAAAGCAAATACGCTTTATGATTTTCTTTGTAATAACGGGCTGTGGAATGATGTCTTTTTTTCTGCAGGAACCACGATTTCCAGCTTGATTTGGGCTCCGATTCGGTAAAGGCTCCCTTGTCGATAACGACCGAAACATTCGAAGAATTTGCGACTTCGTTTACAAACAAGTCATCATCGCCAGACCAGATATGCATGTGCGAAGCGAAGCCCCGAACCGAGAAAAACAGCGATTTTGTGTACGATAAATTCCGCCCCACGCCCATGTATGCCTTTTTCCCTAAACCACGCGAAAGGTATTGTACAGCTATGAAAAACGCGTCAAAACGAATAAACTGATTCAGCAACCCCGGCTTTTTGGCGTATTTGCCATAACCCAGTACCAATTCAACGCCATCGCCATAACCGTTAACCATGTGGGTAATCCAGTCAGACGAGGATGGAACACAATCGGCGTCGGTGAGCAGAAGCGTTTCGTGTTTCGCTGCTTTAATGCCAATGGTAAGCGCAAACTTTTTACCATGCTCACGCCCTTCCACTTCCTTTATTTCACGGATAATCAAATTACGGTGCGAACGGGCAAAATTCTCGAGCAAATCTTGCGAAGCATCAAACGAACAATCGTTTACCACAATAACCTCAAATTCGGGATATTCTTGCTGCAAAACAGCAGGTAAAAAGCGTTGAAGATTTTCTTCCTCGTTGCGTGCGCAAATAACTACCGAAACCGGCGGATAATTTACCGGGTGAGGTTTGAGCTTGTAGAGCGCAACACGGATAAAACTGAATAAGAAATATCCCAGCTGCACCAACAGGGTGAGTCCAAACAAAGATAAAAGTATAAGTTCCCAGCGGTAGCTGAAATCGGGCTGCAGCATGCTATAAATGAATGCGCAAAAGTAGCATGAAAGATTCACGAAAAGCAGCATGAGTTATCCTTATCTTTGCGCAACTTTTTAACAAAATATGCACTTTACACGGGAAGCTACAGACCCTCATTCATCTGCAAGAGCAGGGAAACTGGAAACAGCTCACGGTACAGTGCATACACCGATTTTTATGCCGGTTGGCACAGCCGGAACTGTGAAAGCCGTTCATCAGCGCGAACTTAAGGATGATATTCGGGCAGAAATAATTCTCGGCAATACCTATCATCTTTATTTGCGTCCCGGTCTTGATGTTTTGCAACAAGCAGGAGGTCTGCACAAATTCAACGGATGGGATCGTCCGATTCTTACCGATAGCGGCGGATATCAGGTTTTTTCTCTTTCCGACAACCGAAAGCTTACAGAGGATGGGGCCGTTTTTAAGTCGCACATCGACGGATCGAAGCACCTATTTTCGCCCGAGCGGGTAATGGATATTCAGCGTATAATCGGAGCCGATATCATTATGGCTTTCGATGAATGCACACCGTGGCCATGCGAGAAAAAATATGCCAACGATTCAATGCTGCTTACCCATCGCTGGCTCGATCGCTGCATTAATCGCTTCAATGAAACAGAGTCATTGTATGGATACGAGCAAGCGCTTTTTCCAATTGTTCAAGGAAGTACGTTTGATGATTTACGTAAGATAAGTGCCGAAGAGATTGCTGCGCGAAACTGCGTTGGAAATGCAATCGGCGGCCTTTCGGTAGGAGAGCCGGCAGAGGAAATGTATCGGATCGCAGAACTAGTTTGCTCCATTTTACCGGCCGACAAGCCGAGATATCTTATGGGAGTTGGTACACCCGAGAATTTGCTCGAAAATATTGCGCTCGGAGTCGATATGTTCGATTGCGTTATGCCCACGCGCAATGCTCGGAATGGGATGCTTTTTACCAGCGAGGGAATTATAAATATCCGAAATGAAAAGTGGAAAAACGACTTTTCACCGGTTGACCCGCTACAGCATACGTTTGCCGATAGCGATTATTCAAAAGCTTATTTACGACATTTGTTTATTTCGGGCGAATACCTGGCCGGGATGATAGCCTCTGTTCATAACTTGGGCTTCTATCTCTGGCTTGTGCGCGAAGCCCGAAACCAGATTATTATGGGTACGTTTTCCGCTTGGAAGAATGAAATGCTTAAAAAAGTAACGCAACGCCTGTGATTTCAAGATTTTTCCCGATAATAGACCGGTATATCATCCGTAAATTCCTTGGAACATTCGGGTTTACGATCCTTTTAATTATTGTTATTGCCGTAATTTTTGAC
>JBKCFX010000202.1:0-10723 GCA_046303595.1 Bacteroidia bacterium | reverse complement strand
ATTTTGTTACGGTTTGTTGTTTTTGCCAATTGTTATAATCAAATTTTTTTACCGCGCCATACGCATTAATTATATAAAATTACAATGGGATCTTCTTTAACTGGCCTTCCATTTTACACGACTGCAACGGAATCTCAATTTCTGTGTAGCCGCTGTTGGTTCCGAGATGGTATACAAACGGCTGCCATATTCCGGCTGAATCCAGAAATTGGCCTTCGTGCTTGAGGAAAATATAGCCGGTGTTCCATGTCCACACCATGCCGTCAGATGGATCCAAATCGCCACCTCCATTTACCAACGTCGCATTTTGTACTGAATCTACTCCAATTGAAAACCGCAATGCTGTGTAGTTGCCATCAATAACATTTTTTAATTTAAATGTTTTTGTGGTGTCTAATTCTTCATTTACCACTTCAATATTCGGGAAGCTATCGAAACTACCGTCCTGTTTTACAAGCTTAAAATTGCTTAAGATGTATTTTAATGTTGATGTTTTAAACGAATTCCCGGCCGGATTTTGAAACACATCAAAAAAATTGATTGGAGTGTTTCCACTGCTGTGGTCTATTTCAAATTCAATTTCCTGTTGTGGTATCTCCTGTTCATCTTTTTTACAGCCGTTGATTATTAAAATCGTTAGAAATATAATGGTTGCCTGAGATATTATTCGCATGTTCATTCAACAAAAATAGGGAAAATGAGTTTGAATTTTCAATCGAATTTTCAAGAGTACGCCCATCAAATACCCTATCTTTACGGCCGATGAGTGTTTCGGGCAAAGCTTTCGATTTTCAATTGCTAAAACGGGTATTAAAAGCTGTTCGTCCGCAGCGTAAACTCTTAATTGCTGCAGTTGGAATTACCGTATTTCTCGCATTGCTCAGTCCGGTTCGGCCATTACTGGTGCAATACACCATCGATACGTTTGTATTGGGCACAAGTACCGGAAATCTGGCTTTCTATGCCATCATCATGGTTTCGGTTTTGCTCGTTGAAGCCTTCGGGCAATTCGGTTCGAGTTATGTAAGCAATTTGCTGGGGCAATCAGTAATCCGCGATTTGCGCACCAAGGTTTATAACCATGTGTTATCGCTCAATGTGAAGTATTTCGACCGCAATCCCATTGGGATGCTCATTACCCGAGTGGTGAGTGATATCGAAACCATTGCATCGGTTTTTACGGAAGGAATTGTAATTGTTTTCGGCGATTTATTGCAGCTTTCGGTTGTGCTCATTGTGATGTTTTATACCGATTGGCGGTTAGCACTAATTTCCATTTCAACGATTCCCTTGCTGCTTATAGCAACCAATATTTTTAAGAACGGTATTAAATCGGCATTTCAGGATGTACGCACGCAGGTAGCTCGGTTGAACACCTTTGTGCAGGAGCATATCAGCGGCATGAGTGTGATTCAGGTTTTCTCGCGCGAGGAAGAAGAACTGAAAAAGTTCAAAGCCATTAACCGCGAACATGCTGCCGCGCACATCCGTTCGGTGTGGCATTATTCTATTTTTTTACCGGTGGTCGAAATTCTTTCGGCTGTTTCATTGGGCTTGCTCATCTGGCTCGGTTCCGATGGGGTGATGGAAGGCCGCTTCACCGTAGGTAATTTGATAGCCTTCACCATGTATGTAAACATGCTCTTTCGGCCAATCCGAACCTTAGCAGATCGTTTCAATACACTGCAAATGGGCATGGTTAGTTCGGAACGCGTATTCAAATTGCTCGACGAAACAGATGCGCTGGTACCTGAAAGCGGTAAAATCATTCCCGAAAACCTGAACGGTGATATCGAATTTCGCAATATATGGATGGCATATAAAGACGATGACTGGGTACTGCGCGATTTGTCTTTTTCGGTAAAAAGAGGAACGACGGTGGCCATTGTTGGTGCAACCGGTTCGGGAAAAACGACTATAATTAATCTTGTAAATCGTTTTTACGAATACCAGAAAGGCGAAATTTTACTCGATAGATTGCCTCTCTACGATTACGACATTTCGTTTTTACGTAGCGAAATTGCTGTGGTATTGCAGGATGTATTTCTTTTTTCAGACAGCATTGCCAACAACATCAGTTTGAACAATCCCGAGATAACCCGCGAAATGATTGAACAGGCTGCCCGCGAAGTGGGTGCCGATGAGTTCATTCGCAAGCTTCCGGGTGGCTACGACTTCAATGTAATGGAACGTGGTTCGATGCTCAGCGCCGGTCAGCGTCAACTCATAGCGTTTATCCGGGCCTATTTATACAATCCGGCCATTCTGGTGCTCGACGAAGCAACCTCTTCGGTTGATGCCGAAACCGAAGAACTCATTCGCATTGCCACCGAAAAACTAACACGCAACCGCACCTCAATAATTATCGCGCATCGCTTGGCAACCATTCAGAAAGCTGATCAGATTATTGTAATGGAAAAAGGTCAGGTGCTCGAATCGGGCAATCATCAGGAGTTGTTAGCGAAGAATGGGAAATACCGCAAGTTGTATGAATTGCAGTTTGCTGCAGAAGAGTAATAATCGCAATCACTACATGTCTTTAATAACGTAGTAGACTTAGTAGCTTATCAGTTCATGGTGAGCAGTAAAGCAATGGGAAACAGCTGTCCCCGCCCGAGAACAAGTTCGGGAAAGCTTATGAACCCGACAAGCGCATTTTTTCGACCGGTTTATGCACAAGGTTGTTCAAAAGTAAAACCGTTTTTAAACGTTTATAAACGACTAGATGGAGGCGTAACTGGTAACTTTACAGTAAGGGGAGGAGGAGTGGCGGACCCCAGTGCAAACGCCTGTTTTCGATCATAATCGTAACATAATCATCGTTTTATATTTTGGCCGCCACGAGCTGGCTTTCCGGTACAAGTCCTCTTTCGGCTGTGCTTCGCTGCGCCTCACTGCGGGCTTTCCCCTGCAATCCCTGGCGGGTTTTGTTTGGGGTAAAGCATTCGTTTTCAGAACCGCATTTCGCAAATCATTTCTCAAACAATTTCTCGACCCAGGATTGAAATCCGGGCTATGCTCCGGAGCTTTATTTTTTTCAAAAATGAACTATCAAATCATTCACATCGCGCTTTTCATTTTTTATCATTTTTTATGTGACAGGTGAAATCTACTAATGATGTATTGAACAGAGTAACATTGTTAAGGCTGCTTTAACTAATGATTACTTTTTATTTATTAATGTAAAGCGTGTATTGATAGGTGATTAAACAATCTTTTATTTGTATACTGATAACAAATATGCATTTTACATACCTTATGAAAACATTTACAATAAGTGTTTTAGTCATTTTAGGCTATCATAGTAACTTCAGCGCTCAGGCTTTACAGCAATGTACAACCGATAACAATAACGATGGCGTTACAAACACACAAGACTTTCTGAATTTAGTCGGGCAATTTGGACAAAACTGCACGCCTGTGGGCATAATTAGTTCTATTACATGCACAGGCGTTACCAATAATGGCGCATTAACACAAGGAAACGAAGCAACGAATGTAAGTAGCGTTATTTCGTATGCAGGAGGTAACGGTGGTAATCATACTGGGCAGGTAGTTGCTTCAACCGGTGTAACTGGGTTGTATGCTGCGCTATCAGCAGGTTCATTTAATTCTGGTGCAGGAAGCCTCACTTACGTTATTCTAGGAACCCCTGCCACAAGCGGCACAGCAAGTTTTGCTCTCAACATTGGTGGACAAACCTGCATCTTAACCAGAACTGTTGATGCAGGTAACCAAACAAATTCTACTGCCCACTCTTGCAGTGCTACCAACGTGCACAACTCGGCAAAAAACTACGGCACCCTAACTGACCAACAAGGTAATGTGTATAAAACAATTGTTATTGGTAACCAAGAATGGATGGCCGAGAACCTGCGAACAAGTGTTTATCGAAATGGAGAGTCGATTGCTAATGTAACCGACAATTCTCAATGGGCTGGACTTACAACGGGCGCTTGGTGTTACTTTGAAAACAATAGCATATACGAATGTCCATATGGTAAATTATACAATTGGTTTACCATATCAGATCCTAGAGGAGTTTGCCCAACTGGTTGGCATATTCCAACCGATGGGGAGTGGACACAGTTAACAAATTTTCTTGGAGGGGAAGAAACTGCAGGCAGTAAAATGAAAAGCATTGGAACTGATTATTGGCTGAGTCCAAATACTGGCGCGCTGAATGAAAGCGGTTTCAGTGGACTTCCCGGAAATTACCGTTATTCAAATGGAGAATTTCAATCTACAAATCCAGGTGAAAATGATTTTGCAGCGTTTTGGAGTTTGACTGAACTTCAATCAATCGCAGCATGGGGCAGATACCTTTACTATAGTAGTGGTGGCATTAACCGAGGAAGTGCCTCTAAAGAAGAAGGCCATTCAATTCGTTGCATAAAAGATGCTAACCCTCCTCAAGGCTATATTATTGGACTTAATTGCGATATGGCTGTTAATTCTGGCACTTTGTCTCTAGGCATCGAAGCGAATAATGTTTCTAGTTCAATTCCATACAGTTTTGGAAATGGGGGAGAACATGGTGGGTGGTTTACTACATCTACAGGAGTTTATGGATTAACAGCATCTCTAAGTATTGGAAGTTTTAACGAGGGTTCGGGAACTTTAGAATTTATAATTAACGGTACACCGGATAATTTTGGGGAAGCGACATTTGAATTGAACATAGGCGGACAAACTTGTACACTCACTCGAATTGTAGAAGGTGGCAGCCAAAATTATTCTAGTGAGCACACATGCGGGGCGACAAATATACACAACCCTGAAAAGACCTATGGATCTATGACCGATCAACAGGGTAATGTATATAAAACAATTGTTATTGGTAACCAAGAGTGGATGGCCGAAAACCTAAAGACCACTATTTATAGAAATGGCAACGAAATAGCGAATATAACAGACGATTCACAATGGCAGAGTCTTTCATCAGGAGCTTGGTGTGATTTCAATAACGACATTCAGTACGATTGCCCCTATGGTAAATTGTATAATTATTATGCAATAGCAGACCAGCGCAATTTATGTCCTGTAGGTTGGCACGTTCCAACAGATGCCGAATGGACCACGCTAACCACTTTCCTAGGTGGTCAAAATATTGCCGGCGGCAAAATGAAAAGCACAGGAGCGCAGTATTGGGTTAGCTCCAATGCTGATGCAACAAACGAAAGTGGACTTTCATGTCTTCCTGGCGGTTATCGTAATTTCGGCGGTTCATACATATCAATTGGTGACTACGGAGCTTGGTGGAGTTCTACCGTGGTAGGGGGCATTGAAGCTTGGCACAGAGGCCTAAATCATTTCAGCGGAAATGCACTCAGGGGTAGCGATGACCTTCGATTCGGTTTTTCTGTTCGTTGCCTTCGAGATTAATTTCTATATATCTAAAAGTTAATTCATTAGTATAATTTGCTAATTTAATTTTTTTGTTTGAAAATTAATAAATAATTGTTGTGATGAAAAAAAATGCACTATTTGTTTTAGTCTTTTGGGGCTGGAGTATAAATATCAGCGCTCAGACTTTACAACCATGCAATGCCGATAACAATAACGATGGCATTACGAACACACAAGATTTTCTGAATTTAGTTGGCCAATTTGGTCAAAACTGCACGCCCGCTGCTACAATGAGTTCATTTGCGTGTTCTGATGTTATAAATAATGGCACATTATTTCAAGGCAACGAAGCAATTGATGTTAGCAGCATCATTTCATATACAGGGGGAAATGGTGGTTATCACAATGGGCAGATAGTGAACTCTACAGGTGTAGAAGGCTTGTACGCTTCACTCGTAGAAGGATCATTTGCTTCCGGTGCAGGAAGTCTTACCTACCGAATTTTCGGCACGCCAACTTCAAGCGGTACCGCAAGTTTTGCCCTCAGTATTGGTGGCCAAACCTGTACACTAACCAGAACAGTTGAATTACCAGTTGGAAGCATAACTGCCCTGAGTTGTTCAATAGCAACCAATAACGGCACGCTTACGCAAGGCGTAGCCGCAGCAAGTGTTAGCAGTAGCGTGCCATACACTGGTGGCAACGGCGGTACACATAGCGGTCAAACGATTACATCCACCGGTGTAACCGGCTTAACTGCTACTTTAACTGCTGGTAATTTTGCAAATGGATCCGGTTCATTAACTTATACAATTACGGGAACTCCAGCCACTAGTGGTACAGCAAGTTTTGCCCTCAGCATTGGCGGGCAAAACTGTACATTAACAAGAGCAGTTAACTTGCCGGTAGGTACCATAACAGCACTAAACTGCTCAACAGCTACCAATACAGGAACATTAACACAAGGTGTATCCGCTACAAGTGTAAGTAGCAGCGTGCCCTATACAGGGGGCAACGGCGGCACGTATGGCGGACAAACGGTAACATCTACCGGAGTAACCGGCTTAACCGCCACGCTGACTGGCGGAACTTTTTTAAGTGGGTCGGGCAGTTTAACCTACACCATTACCGGTACACCTAGCTCGAGCGGAGTGGCGAGCTTTGCTCTGAACATTGGTGGAAGAACATGCGCTCTCGCACGCACGGTTGTTGCTTCTATTGGTTCTATAACCACCTTAAACTGTGCTAGCGCCACCAATAGCGGTATTTTAACACAAGGTGTTGCGGCCATCAGTGTTAGTAGTAGTATTCCTTATAATGGAGGCAATGGCGGTTCTTACAGCGGCCAAACAGTAACGTCAACAGGCGTAACGGGATTAACTGCAACTTTAATAGCTGGTAATTTAGCCAATGGTTCAGGCAATCTAATCTACACTATTACCGGTACACCAGGCTCGATTGGTACAGCTAGTTTTGCAATTAACATTGGTGGGCAATTCTGTACTTTAACAAGAACTGTAGGACAAACAGGTATAACTCAACACAGTTGTGGCGCCACCAACGTTCACAATCCAGCAAAAACTTATGGAACCATTACCGACCAACAGGGTAACGTGTATAAAACCATTGTTATTGGAACTCAAGAATGGATGGCTGAAAATCTTAGAACAAGTATTTATGTAAACGGAGAGACAATAGCTAATGTAACAGATGCCACACAATGGAATAATAGAACCACGGGAGCATGGTGCTATTATGATAACAATAGCGCATTCGATTGCCCATATGGAAAATTGTATAATTGGTATGCTGTTTCAGACGCACGTAAAGTTTGCCCAACAGGTTGGCACTTGCCTACGCAAAGCGATTGGTTAGCACTCAGTGTATTTATTGGAGGGTTTCAAGGAGGGGGGGCGATTAAAAGTGTTGGTACACAATATTGGTCAAGTCCTAACTCAAATGCAACAAACACTTTTGGTTTTTCTGGAATTCCTGGCGGGACTCGTTATAACACATTTGGATGGTTTGGAAGTATTGGCTTTGGTGGTAGCTGGTGGACTAGTGGAGATGTAAATCAGTGGAATGCGAATAGACAATTTTTAAGGTATGACAATGGTGATTTTGGAAATGTCGATACCCCAAAGCAAACCGGCCTATCAGTCCGTTGCCTCAGGGATTAAGCGCGAGTTAATCGTTATATAGAAGAAAACAGTTTAATCTCGGCGTTTCGCTTCATAAAATGTACTGCGATTTTCTTTACTTTTGAAAAAACAGATTGTATGGGACTCGTTTATGCAGATGTTGAGTTAATCAACGGCGAAGATTTGGTGTTGGTTCGCCGGCATTTGATGGGTGAAGATGAAGTTAAGCGCATTCATTTAAATGTGCTTGTTGATACGGGTTCGTATATGCTATGTATTAACGAGTCTATTCAGGAGCAGCTTCAATTGCCGGTGGTTGATTCGAAAAAAGCACAAACGGCCGATAACCGCATCATCGATTGTCCGGTGGTTGATCAAGTGCAACTTCGGTTTAAAAACAGGCAATGGTCGGGTAGAGCTATGGTATTGCCGGGTGAGGCAGAACCTTTGCTGGGTGCCATTCCGCTTGAAGAAATGGATGTATTAATTCACCCACTGCGCAACGAGTTAATTGTAAATCCTGAACACCCATATTTTGCTCAGCTAAAACTCAAGTAGCGTATTTATACCATTTCAGGTGTGGCGTTGTTTTTTTTGCACACGAAGTAATGAACGAACCCAAAAAGCAAGGAACAAATTACATTTCCTCCTCCAATTAGCGCGCGGTTTCTTTTGACTCGCCGCATCGAAATTCAAGCCTATTAACGAAACACCTCATCTGCTAGCTGTCTTTTCACCATAGGCTCTTCTTTTTCTACATGTCACCAATTTAAATTTATCATTGTTTTTGGGTTGACATAATATATAGGGATGGTCTCGATGTATGAAATTCACATCTTTCTTACACAATAGCGTGTAAATGGCTTATATACTGAATAGTAAAATAATCTATTCGGCGATTATTTTGTTGAAAAATTAAACGATTGATCACATTTGCTTGGTATTTTTGCATCCAATTTTGATTGCTGAAAAACACGCTTTATGAACAATTTTAAACGCCTCGCTTTGTATGGCCTTTCCCTGTTCGGGATTTCTACATTTACCGGTTGCGGTATCGGGAAGATGATTAAAAATGCCGGAAACATTTCCTACACAGTTAGTCCGAATCCTATGGAATTGCATGGCGACAGTGTAAAAGTGAGTGTAAATGGAATATTTCCTCCAAAATATTTCCATAAGAAAGCCAGTGTTGCGGTAACGCCTGTTGTGAAATACAAGGGGGGCGAAAAAGTGCTTCGTGATTTAAACCTGAGTGGTGAAAAGCTTGATGGGGGCGATCAGCGAATCATATTTAGCGAAGGAGGTAAGTTTTCTATCACAGATCGGTTTTTATATGCGAGTGGAATGGAGAATGCAGAATTGATTTTACGCGCTAAAGTTAGTTTTAAGCGTAAAACAACAGATTTTCCGGAGGTGAAAATTGCCGATGGAACAATTGTTACCCCTTTGTTGCTCCAGAAAGATTATAAGGTAATTTCTGCTGAAGATATTTTCGATAAGAACCCAACCGTTACCCAAAAGCAAAATCTATATTTCCTGGTAGACTCGTGGGAAGTCCGCAATGTTGAATTACAAAGTGATGAAACAGTAAACATGAACCGTTTTATCGATAAAGCAGCAAAAGATGGTTCAGAGTTTACAAAATTGGATGTGTATGGTTTTGCTTCGCCAGAGGGAGAGCTTGAACGAAATGCTAAGTTATCTGCTAATCGTGCAGATGAAGGAGAGAAATTGATTATGGCTCGATTCAAGAAGAATAAGTTGAAAGGATATGCGGAGAAGGAAGGATTCTCCAATGTTGTGGCAACCGATTCGGAAGATTGGGATGGTTTGCGTAAAATGCTAAGCGGTTCGAGTATCAACGGAAAAGAGGCAGCCTTGAATATCATTAATACAGTGAATGATCCCCAAGCGCGCGAACAGCAATTTCGCGAGCTGGCTAGCTATGATCCGATTTATTCTGAGTATTTCCCTAAGCTTCGTCGCGCCGAGATTAATCTTTCAGCCAAACTAAAAGTGCGCACGGATGAACAAATAAAATCACTGGCGATTACTGCGCCAGATTCTTTGGGTATGGAAGAGTTGCTTTATGGCGCTTCTTTGCAATCAAATACAAACGATAAATTCAAGGCTTTCGAATCGTTCGCACGCCGTTATCCTGAAGATTTTCGTGGATTTAACAACATGGGAGCAATCTATTTTGAGCAGGGCAAATACGCAGAAGCACAAGCTGAATTTGAAAAAGCCGGACGTATCGCTTCCAAAGAATCGATGATTCAAAACAACCTTGGCGCTGTTGCTGCAGTTCGTGGCGATCGCAAAGCAGCATCTGGATTTTTCACAAATGCAGGCGGATCGAAAGAAGTTTCATACAATCAGGCCAATTTATCTGTTGCTTCAGGGAAGTATGCTGCGGCCACTTCTTCGTATGGCGATGTTTGTTCATACAACGCTGCACTGGCTAAATTACTTGCCGGAAATGCTTCAGGGGCACTGCAAACACTCGATTGCTCGAACGATAAAGAAAGTGCGGAGGGCTATTATTTAAAGGCAATTATTGCAGCACGCGGCGGTAATAAAAGTGGTATCAGCGATAACCTTTCGAAGGCCATTTCAAAGGATGCTAAGCTTAAGGAACGTGCGAAAAACGATAAGGAATTCTTGAAATTCGCCTCTGAGTTGGGGACAATTCTTAACTGAAAATAAACAGCTTGTTTTTTGGATTTCTCTGTGTGGAATATTTTAGCCGTTTAAAATCCCAAATTAATTGGATAATATCCTAAGAAATACAATGAAATTTAGTAAGCGTAAGGCTGATTGTTTCGAGAATTGCGCTTCTTAAACCCAATAGTGAATTATGGTATGAACCGGTTGGCGTTATTGCTTTTGCTGTCCGCCCTTCCAGTTTCGATAAACCATGTATGCAAAACCACCTAAAATAAAATAGGGGATAGTCATTAGATACAATATTCCGTCGTTTAGTCCACGCCCTACGACTTGTCCTGCCCCTTCGATTGAAGACTCAACCTGGCTTCTACACATAGCGCATTGGGCAAAACTATCGGATACTGTACCACAGCTCAAGAGAATAATAAGGGTGAAAATTATCTTCCTCGCTATTTTCATATTGCAAAGGTAAACAACAATAGCGCAGTTCGGTTCAACATTTACAAAAAAAGAATAGTGTTGGGGTATGACGGGTTTCACAAATGGGAATACTATTTCTTTACTAA
>JBKCFX010000201.1:0-6519 GCA_046303595.1 Bacteroidia bacterium | reverse complement strand
TCCGCTTTCGGCTGTGTATTTATCTTGTTCGGTGCGGTACTCTGTCATCATTTCCTGAAGCAATTTTTCTGCTTCTTTTGTAACGGAATCCATTTTAGCCATGGCTGCTTTGCGCTCGGGCCTTAAACTAAGTAGCTCAGCAGAATTGATATGTCCAAACTTGGGACTTTTTTGTGCAAAGCCTGAAAGCGAGAACAAAAGGGCAAAAGTTGCCAGGAAACACGAAAATTTATTCATTGGTAGATTGTTGAGTGTATGTGTTATTTTTTAGGTGCGTCGCCACCGTTATCGCCACCACCGGCTGGAGCATCGTCGTTTCCTTTGGATGGTGTGTAGCCCATTTCTTCCAAAACAGCATCGCTGATGTCGAACTTGGGGTTGGTGTAAAGGATGGTTAAATCGCTCGATTTATCGAAAACCGCAGCATAATTTTTTGTGGTAGAAATTTCCTTGATGGCATTGTAGACCTTATCCTGGATCGGCTTAATCAATTCCTGACGGCGCTTCAATAAATCACCACCTTTTCCAAAACGTTGTTTTTGCAATTCTTTGGCAGCCTTTTCCTTATCGATGATTTCATCTTCGCGCTTCTTCTTCATGTCGTCTGACAACAAGATAGCTTCGGCCTGAAAATCTTTATACATTTTATCAATCTCGGCAAATTTGGCTTCAATCTCTTTCTGCCACTGCAGCGAAATTTTGTCGAGTTGTTGCTGCGCAGATTTGTATTCCGGAACGTTTTCGAGAATGTATTGTGAATCTACAAATCCGAATTTTTGGGCCGACAAAGCCATGTTCATCCCGAACAAAAGCGTAAGTCCTAAGAGGATATTTTTCATAATCGGCATTTTAGAGGCTGCAAAAGTAATCATTTTGAAATGTTTTTCGTCGGCGTTTCAAGAATCGTGCTATTCATTCCAATTTACAAATTCCTTTTATGCTGAATGTTCAAATCAATTGAAATTCTGTCCGATAATAAAATGGAACATGCCCTTTTGCATGCCCGGATATCCTTTGATATCGTCGAAACGATAACCATAATCGAGACCCAGCAATCCGAACATCGGAAGGAATACGCGCACACCAATACCAGCCGAACGCTTTAATGTAAACGGATCAAAGTCGCTGAAGGCGTTCCAGGCATTTCCTCCCTCAAGGAAGGCCAAACCAAATACGGTTGCTGAAGGATTCAGTGAAACCGGGTAGCGCAACTCCATCGTTAAACGGTTGTAAATTGGCGCATCGCCGGCACTTTGCGTTCCACTCTGGTTCGAGATGGAACCATCTTCATAGCCACGTAATCCTACGATTTCTGCACCCAGAAACTGAGCTCCCCATGTTAATCCGGTTAAGCCGGTTCCCCCAAATCGGAAGCGCTCAAAGGGCGAAATTCCTTTGGCTTTGGTAAATGAACCGAGGAAACCGAAATTTGCCCGTGTCATCAAAACCAGCTTATTGTTTCGCGTTAATGGCGTAAACCATTGTGCATCGAACTTCCATTTGTGGAATTCAATCCACTTATACCGTTGCTGATCGGTTACAAAATCGGCAGCCGTTGAATTGTTTATCGCAGAATACGGCGGTGTTACCTGCAAACTGAGGCTAATCGTAGAACCGCTGGCCGGATATATCGGCTGATCGACCGAATTGCGCGACAAGGTCGTAGAAAAGCTGAAGTTATTGGCAAAGCCGTTTGTAAATGTTCCGAAAGCAGATGAATTAATTAGTTCGTAGTACGAATAATTCAATGAGTGTTGTAGCGAGAAGAAATCGTCGGGCCAGCGTAAACGACGACCAAATCCAATCACGCTTCCGCTGGTTTTTGTTACACTCCGTGTTGGATCTGTTTTCGCTGCCCCGTTTCCAAACACGGAATGAAAAGCGGTTATCGTTAATGAATTGGGCTTTTTACCTCCCAGCCAAGGTTCGGTAAACGAAAGGTTATAGCTCTGAAATGCTCGCCCGGTCGACGATGCATTGATCGACAACCGTTGACCATCGCCCGAAGGCAGCGGCGTCCATGCTCCTTTTTTGAAAAACTTCTTCGCACTGAAATTGTTGAAGTCTAGACCAAGATTTCCGATTAAGCGACCGGCTCCCCAACCACCCGATAGCTGCAGCTGATCCGAAGGCTTTTCTTCAACTCGGTATTCGATATCTACCGTTCCGTTTTGCGGATTTGGGACAGGATTTACGCCCATTTTCTCAGGGTCGAAATACCCCAATTGCGAAAGCTCGCGTTGCGTACGCACGATATCGGACCTGCGGAACAACTGGCCCGGCCGTGTTCGGATCTCGCGCATAATCACATGGTCGTTTGTTTTGTCGTTTCCAACAATCGTAACGCGGTTTATCGTTGCCTGTTTGCCTTCGTAGATGCGCATCTCAATATCGACCGAATCGTTCCCAATAATTTTCTCAGCAGGAGTAACCTGGAAAAACAAATGTCCGTCGTTCATGTAAAGCGAAGTCACATCAGTTTCCGAAGCATTCATGTAAAGATTCTGCTCCAAGGCACTCTGATTGTAAATTTCTCCTTTCTTAATTCCAAGTCGTGTGCTCAATTCCTTCGAAGTATACTTTGTGTTGCCGATCCATGTAATGTTCCGAAAAAAGTATTGGTTACCCTCTTGTATTTTTATGTCAATATTCAGGTGTTTCTCGTCGTAACGGTAAACACTATCGTGAACAATTTTAATGTCTTTATACCCTTTCTCATAATAAACGGCCATTACTTTATCAAGATCTTCCTTATAATTATCTTCGATGAATTTGGAAGTGGTAAAAAGGCTCCACCAAGGATTCTCCTTGGTATTTTTCATTTTACGCTTCAGTTTCGCACTCGAAACATGCTCATTGCCCGTAAAGGTTATTTTGTTGATTTTAATCCGCTTGCTCTTGTTCACCTCAATGAGAAGCACCATTCCTCCTTTAATTGCGGTATCGGCATAGGTCGAAACTTTTGCGTCGGCATCCATAAATCCTTTGTCGAGATAAAATTCCCGAACTGTATTGCGGCATTTCACCAGGAGGTTTTCGCTGATTGTTTTCCCGGTCATCAAGTCAAGGCTTTCGCGCAATTCGTCGGCATCGCTTTTCTTCACGCCGGTGATGCGGAATTTCGAAAGTTTTGGTTTCTCTTCAAGTAAAAATTGTAGCCATATTTTTCCTTCCTCGATGCGCAAGGCCGAAACTTCGATATCCGAAAATAGTCCCTGTTTCCATAGTGCCTGAATGGCCTTTGTGATTTGCTCACCGGGCACCATAACTTTATCGCCTTCGTTAAGTCCGGTTAGCATTTTCAAAATGGTATTGTCGAGCAAACTTCCGCTTTCGGTTCTAAATTCGATATCGGCAATGGTAAATTCTTTGGGCGCAGCAAAGCTGAATGAATTATCCTCCTCGCCCAATTTAATCTGAGCAAACAAGGCAGCATGCGCAACCAAAAGCAGAAGTGAGAGCAGATTTTTTTTCATCATGCGTCTTGAACTTGTTCGGATGTCATACCAAAGCGGCGCTCACGTCTCTGATAACTTAAAATGGCATCGTAAAGATGCTCCTTTCTGAAATCGGGCCAAAGTACCGATGTAAAATACAGCTCGGCATATGAAATCTGCCACAATAAAAAATTGCTGATACGGTGTTCGCCCGATGTACGGATTAACAACTCGGGATCTGGCATACCGGTCGTATTGAGGTGATTACTTATCAACTCTTCTGTAATGCCATCGGTTTTAATTTCGCCCGATTGTATTTTGGAAGCGATGTGCTTTACTGCCTCGGTAATTTCCCAACGCGAACTATAACTCAGGGCAAGAACCAGTGTCATGCGTGTATTGCCCGAAGTTTTCTGAATGGCCTCGGCCAACTCATTCCGGCACTTTTTTGGCAGCGATGCCGTATCGCCAATGGTTTGCAATCTGATGTTATTGTTCATCAACGTTTTGGTTTCGGCAGCAATGGTCGATACCAATAAACTCATCAGCGCATTGATTTCCAAAGTTGGACGGTTCCAGTTTTCTGTAGAAAAAGCGTAAAGTGTAAGGTATTCAACACCCAATTCGGCGCATGCTTCAACCGTTTCGCGAACTGCTTTTACGCCACTTTCGTGACCAAAAATGCGCAGTTTGCCTTTACTTTTAGCCCAGCGTCCATTTCCGTCCATAATAACGGCAATGTGCTTTGGTAATTTATCGCGGTTTATTTCGTGCTTCAACTCCGACATTTCGGATTTCCTCGTTTCGTTGACCGGCAAAGATAAACGATTATTTATAGGCCTGACAAATGTCTTCGGCTTTGCGTAATTTGATGCAAATCGTAAGGCTGGCGTAACTATACCAATCGTTGTTGTTCGGATTTCCGCGCTGGCGGTTTATGTTTGCGTAAACAGGCGGATTTGCCGATCGGTCGGCCATTTGAACAGCATCGACACCATACGTTTTGTACAATTTAAAGGGATCAACGTATGTAGTGCTCACATCGTCTAAATAGTCTGTAGATGCTCTCCTCAAACCCCATTCAACACTAATTCCCAACCACTTTACCACATGGGCCTTGAATCCGAATCCAAACGGTAGGGTAAGGCCCCAAAGGCGGTATTGCGATCGACCGGTTCCGGGAACGCCCTGGCCTTCGGTACCCAAAGGACGAAGTTCTCGCATTTCGCCTTTATATTCTGCTTTGGGATTAAAATGATACACACCAATACCCCAAAAGACGTAGGGTGTAGCCGGATAACGGGTATTGCCTATCTCATAGGGAAAAAAGTTGAATTCCAAGGCCGGTGCAAATTCATACACATTCGATTGAAAGGATAGATTTCGAACCTGTTGCTGGCGATTATCCGATTCTGCATCACTTGCCGCAATGCGCAAATAATTGGCATTTAAGCGCCAGGCCCAGCGCGGATGATAATTGTACCTGAATTGGAGTCCTCCGGCAAGTTTCGACATGAAAAAGGGCGTGCCGGGATTAAGTTCGCCCATATAATAGCTCATTCCGATGCTTGGGCCAATTTCGGAATAGTTTCGCATGCGCTGCGCAACAATGGAATGCGAGGCAATGATAAAAAAGATTGAAATGAATAAAATGCGCATCATACGTTGGGTGGCACCCTGGATAAACGCAAAATTCTTATCTAAATTTTGGAAGTACCGAACGCCCCGATTTTAAACGATAAGTTAGCGTAATGGTTCCAAGCATGTAGGCATCTTTGTCGGTAGGATCGCCGCGTTGCTCGCCTGTGTAAGCCGAACCGGGAATCACAGCTTCTCCGTTTTCGCCCGCACGATTTGATAAACGCTGTGCAATTGGGCCATATTTATCGCCAATTAATGTTGGGGAAAAATAGGTGGTACTCACATCATCAATATAATCGGTTGTTGTCAAGCGCATACCGTACTCAAAGCCGATAGTCCAATTTTTATCGGATAGAGGCAAACGAAACCCTAAACCTAAAGGGAAACACGCCTGAATTCGTTTATAGGGTTCGCGTGAGGCAGCAATCCCCTGCCCTTCGGTGCCAAGCGGTTGCAATGCCCACCACGTTTGTTCGATTTTAGCCTTGGGGTTGAAGAAAAAACCTCCTGCACCAAAGAAAACATAAACGTTTAAATCGATGCCCGACTTGCTTCGAACACCACGAAGTACGTAGCGCGACTTGGTAGATTTTAATTGCAACACCGAGATTTCGCCCTGAAGGGATGTTTCGAAAATAGGAGATCGGAAACTTAAATTTCTATTGCGGCGAAATGGTTCCTTGGTTAGCGAATCTCGACCCGAAACAAGGGCATAATGCAAATTGAATTTTACGGAGAATATAGGATTGAAACGATAACGCACACCGAGATGAACAGAAGGCCGGGTTAGAATAAACTCCAAATCTCGAAGGCCGTTTGTTCCTATAGCGTCGCGACCGCCTAACTCGCCAAGGAAATTCGAAAATCCTAATCCATAAACCGTTTCACAACGGTCGAGGAACCGCGTCTTTTTACGTTGAGCCTGTGATAGCTGAAATAGCATCACCATGCTTAGCACTAAAAGAATGCGTTTTTTCATGAACAACTTAATCTTGAACCCACAAATATAGAATCAAAATTGAAATTCGGGCACCCTTAAAATTTTTTTCTCAAAAAATTTAGCTGCGGTTTAGTTGCGCTTGTCGGTTCCCCACATTAATTTTTCGCGTAGGGTTTGCAAAAAATCGCCTTGTTCTTTACGCACCAGCTCAACCGAAAAAGGGGCTTTCCGCAAACAAACAGACTGCAAGGCACTCATCGATGCCGAACGTGAATCGAGCGAAATCATTATCTCGCGCCCACGCACCTGTGGACGTATTTCCAGTAAATCTTCATCCGAAATTACCAGAGGGCGAACATTTAAATTATGCGGGGCAATTGGCGTAATGATAAAATTCTGGGAGGCGGGCAACATGATTGGGCCGCCACATGACAGCGAATATCCAGTCGATCCTGTTGCTGTGCTAATGATGAGTCCGTCGGCCCAATAATTATTCAACAA
>JBKCFX010000200.1:0-1040 GCA_046303595.1 Bacteroidia bacterium | reverse complement strand
TCTCAATCCCTAGCCGCCCGGAAAAACAGTATATTGACCTTCGACGCTAAGATGTACTATCGTTAAAAAGATAACAATTCCCAATCGCACGCTCTAAAGATAATGTGATTCAGAATACATCCGATTAGAGCCCTATGTTTTCGTCAAATTTCCTTTCTTTGAGACATGCTCCGAAATGTATTTTTATTCCTGCTTTGTGCAGGAAATTATTTACGTGTATCTGCTCAAGATTTTCTGCCTGCGGCACCGGTATGGAAAGGCAATAGCGAAAAACTTCTTCAGCAACCAAACGCCCCGGATGCAATCCCATTTGAACAGTCGGGCGGTAATGAAAGTGCCGGTTTTGAAGCCTGCGTTTCGTGGTTTCGTGCTGCTGCCGAAAAATGCCGCTTTATACATTGCGACACCTTGTGCATCACCGCTTCGGGTAATTATGTGCCGCTCTATTACTTTAGTACCGAATGGCCCATGAATACAAATAAACCACTGCTTTTGTTTCAGGGAGGAATTCATTCGGGCGAAATAGATGGTTTAGATGCCGGAATGCTCTTATTCCGCGATTTAGCTTTGGGGAATCTGAAATCACTCGAACAAAAAGTAAATCTTGCATTTATTCCCGTATTAAACAGAGATGGCCTTTTGCGCAGCTCATCAACAAATCGTATCAATCAGCGTGGCCCACTTACACAAGGCTGGCGCTCAAACTCGCTCAATCAAAACCTCAACCGCGATTACTCCAAACTTGACGCACCCGAAACGCGGGCTATTGCTGAATTGATTAACCGCTTAAATCCTACGCTTTACCTCGATATTCATGTAACCGACGGAGCCGACTACCAATACGACATTACCTATGGATTTATTGGCGAACACGGTTATTCGCCCGAAATTTCGCGCTGGTTGAATTCCATTCTACGCCCATTTGTCGACCTTAAACTAAAAAATGAAGGACATATTCCGGGCGATTTGGTTTTTCTGAAAAACGAAGAAAGACCCGAAGATGGTAACATGCAATACATGTTCGGACCACGCTTTTCGCA
>JBKCFX010000199.1:0-3939 GCA_046303595.1 Bacteroidia bacterium | reverse complement strand
AATGGCGTTGTAGCTCAAGATACCTGAAATAGAGCTACTATAAGTCGACCCGGTGGTACCATCCTGCCAAATAATGCTGCTCAAACCCGGTTCGGCTAAGGCCGAAAGCTCGTCGCCGGCACAAAAGGTATTTCCGTCGGGTAAAATAACAGCCGGTGTATCAATTGCCGCCTGGCTAACAGGTATCTCAGACGATGTGAGTTCGCACCCTTCTGCTGTTGTACCGGTTACCGAAAAATCACCTGGGTTAGAAACGCTGATTTGTGCGCCCGTAGCGCCGTTGCTCCACACGTATGAGGTAAACCCATCTGATGCGGTAAGTGCAATGGTTTCGCCCGGACAAACAACTCCGTTATTTTGGGCTGTAGCTGCTAAAAGAGGTAGTTCGGCGGCCGTTAAAGTTAACTCACCACTGGCTGTGCAATTACCTAAAGAAGCCGTTACCGAATAGGTTCCCGGAACATTTACGACAATTTCGTTGCCTGTACCTCCATTTGACCATGTGGCGTTGATTAGTTCGGGAGCGATAGTCAACAGGGAAGAATCGCCCGGACAAAGAAACAGGTCAGCATCGCTGGAGTTAATGCTAATTTGCCCGGCCCCCACAACCTCTATTCGTAATGTGTCGGTGGCCGAATTGCAGAGCGTGTTGCTGCCTTTCAGCACAAATGTATGAATGCCCGTATTTTCAAGTGTAACAGATTGATTGGCACCGTTTAAAAAAGCTCCTGTATTTACATATTCCCAACTAAAGGTATAGAGTGTTGGATCGGCTGCATTTTGGAGTAAAACTCCAAGGTCAACGATATCGCCCAAACATGCGGTTTCGGGCCCCAAAGCTTCGATTAGTGCATATTCGATCTCAATAATCGGCCGGTTGGTAGGGTCAGACCATTCGCGTGTGGTGAAAATTTGCTGTTTGTAAATCGTCCCTTCTTCTTCAAGCTTAAATAACAAGCCGTAGTTGGGCTGTTGCGAGCAAATCCAAGCATTGACGTATGCCGAAACATCAATACTATAATCCTGAGTGGATGGATTTTCGACCGTAGTTGGTACGTAAATAGGATCTATCGAACTAAAGCCAGGTTGAGTGTTATACGTAACGCTTGCCTCATCCCACGGCTCGGTTATACGGTTTATAAAAAAAGCATTGCCCGTTGCTAATCCATAGTAGCGATGGCTTTGTAAAATAGGAGCAGCATCAAATCCATCAGGAAAAAACAGCTTGAGTCTTGCCCGATTATCGTAAAGCTCGTTATGCAAAGCTCCAACATTCATATCAAAGCGCATCACACCACGAATGGTACCTTGACCGCAGGTAACATTAGGAATTCCCGATCCCCAGGTCCATTCCATTACCGAAAAATGATCTTGCGTTGAATAATTCGAAGTTTGCCAATCGGTGCACGTTTGGTTGTAATTAAGCTGTGCATCAGCAACGGAGGGTGCCGTGTAGATTTGGCCTGATACGTTAATGGAAATAAACAACATCAGCAATAAGACAATCTGCTTCATAAAATCATACAATATTCCGACAACGAATATATTCATTAATAGGCAGATGAATGCAATAACTGAATATTCATTAAACTAAAATTGAACCTGTGTCCCTTGCTATCTTTGCCCTATGATTTCAATACCTCAACCGCTGAAAATTATTTTTGTCCTTTCTACGCTTTGGACGACTTACAACTCTCTTTCGGCCGCAGACCTGCGCTATACCGACTGGGTTTACCGCGAGTCCATTAAAACCGTAATCCTATCGATGCGCGGAACGGAGGGCACCCCGGCAGCAATTGAGCTGGGCAGCGGCGAGCAATTGCACCTGCAGTTCGACGACCTCGATGCATCGCAAAAACAACTCTACTACAGTTTTGAGCATTGCAATGCCAACTGGCAAGCATCGGGAATTATGCCCACACGCGCCGTGCAAGGTCTGCAGCAAGATCTCGTGCAGGATTTCAGGTATTCATTCAACACCTTTGTACAGTACATTCATTACGATTTGATTTTCCCGAACAACAACATGAAATTTCTGATTTCGGGGAATTATCTGCTCAAGGTGTTTGAAGACAATGATCCCGAAAACCTTGTGCTTACACGCCGTTTTATGGTGTATAGTAAAAAGGTTCCGGTTGGAGCTACTGTGCTGCGGCCGGCGTTGATGGAATTACGCAATACACACCAGGAGATTGATGCCATGGCCGATATTTCGAAGATGAACATTGTGAATGCTGCAGCATCGACTCAATTGATTATTCTGCAGAACCAACGCTGGGACAATGCCATCAACGTAAAACCTTTCTCGATTAACCAAACGCAAATTAACTACAACTACGACGATGGATCCAATTGCTTCGAAGGGCTAAACGAATTCCGCTGGGCCGATATCCGTTCGCTGCGCATGAATTCAGACCGTGTGCGCCGCATTAACCGCGATACAACGCCCATTCAGGTGGTGTTGTTGAACGATCCATTGCGTACATTTTCAGAATACCAACTGTTGCCCGAAGCCAATGGAAGGTTTTTTATCCGCAATACAGAAGGCAATGAGCCCGAGTTGGATGCCGATTATGGGCTGGTCGAATTCCGCATTCCCTTTGACAATCCCATAAAAGACAGAGATTTATTTTTGATTGGCGCCTTTAGCGATTGGCAATTGAAAGACGAATTCAAGCTACGCTATAAATACGCTTCGAAGATGTACACGGCGAGCATCTTACTTAAGCAAGGAATCTATAACTACTTGTACATTTTCGGACCCGATAAAAGCGGAAAATCGGATGCTAAACTCTGCGAAGGAAGTCATTTCAATACCGAAAACGATTACACAGTTCTCTTTTACCACAGGGCTTACACGAACGAGTTCGATGAGTTAATCGGTTACACCAGATTGAATTCGGTACAACGTTAATTTTTTCATTTCGGGTATGTAAGAAAATTTCGATTTGCTGAAATTCGGATTGCAATTCGACACAGCCACTTTCTAAATCCCACTATTAGCAAGGCATACAGCGAATCGAAATTTGGAGCGAAACGTAATTGCTGCATAATATTGCATCAACAAATCGCACAAACATGAAAACACAAGTTACCTCAGGAATCAAAGTAAGCATCGACACACAGTACCAGGATTTGTATTCTGATCCTTCTAAAATGTACTACTTGTTTACGTACAAAATTCGTATCGAAAACACTTCCGATTATGATGTGCAATTGCAGCGTCGTTTCGGGAATATCTTCGACTCAAACTCGGAACGTCGCGAAGGTGAAGGCGCCGGCGTAGTTGGTCAGCAACCCATTCTTCGTCCGGGCGAAGTATACGAATACGAATCTGCTTGCAACTTAAAATCTGAATTCGGAAAAATGGAAGGTGCCTACACGTTTGAGCGCATCGCCGATGGTGAGAAATTCAACGTTGCCATTCCCGAATTCCGCATGGTTGTTCCATACCGCTTAAATTAATTCGTTCAGCGACTCAGGCGCTTCCTTGCCTTTGTTTCCCGGATGATAATTTTTACCCTCTTTTAGGTAATACAAGCCCCAGGAGCAATCGAGGCAGCGACCCGGTTCACAAAATACCTGAGTTAATTCGAGCAGAGCCTGCGACTCGGCGGCATTCTCTGCCCTCACATTCCAGCCTTCCCAATTGCGTGTAATTTTGTTCTGCTCCTTAGGAAGACCTTCTAGCCAAGACAATACTTTCGATTCCAATTGATCGTCGGCCCTGTAACGGGCGTATACAAAAACAAAGGGCACCAGCGCGTTTACAACCAAAGCCCTTCGTAACTCAAAACCCGGTTTTTTACTTTTTTTCGGTGCCTTAATGCCAATTCGGTAATGCATCTGCCAATATTCCGACACTTCCTGTTCGAGCCATTGGTCTAAAACCCGCACATCGTTTTGCACTTTCGCCAGATGGAACATATCAAATCCACT
>JBKCFX010000198.1:0-3970 GCA_046303595.1 Bacteroidia bacterium | reverse complement strand
CACTACAGCACCTGTTGGTTTGTCGTTGATGTAGAAATTTCCCGCCGCATTGCGCAGTGCAACTGTTGCCTGCTCGATGGCATAGCGGTCTTGCGCGATTATCGATCCTGTTAAGGCGTAAATCGAGGTGGCGTCTGCAATCTTCAGTGTTTCTTCAAATGCAGAATCTGCGTAGATGTAAATTGTAACCACCGGACCAAACAACTCTTCGCACATCGTGGTGTAATTCGGGTTTTTAGTCACGATTACCGTCGGTTCAATAAACCATCCCTTCGATTTGTCGTAACCACCTCCCGCAATAATTTCGGCATCCGAAGCTTGTTTTGCCTGATCGATATAGGATGCCAGTTTGTCGAACGATTTCTCGTCGATTACCGCGTTGATGAAATTGCTGAAATCATCCACAGGCCCCATTTTAAACGATTTAATATCGGCCAACACCTGCTCTTTTACTGCCGGCCAGATCGATTCGGGAATGTAACAACGCGAAGCCGCCGAGCATTTTTGCCCTTGGTATTCGAAAGCGCCGCGCGAAATGGCCGTTGCCACAACTGCAGGATGTGCGGAATGATGTGCGAAGATGAAATCTTTACCTCCTGTTTCGCCAACAATGCGCGGGTAAGTTTTATACTTGTGAATATTCTCTCCAATCGTTTTCCATATGTTCTGAAACACTCCTGTTGATCCCGTAAAGTGAATACCGGCAAAATCGGGATGGTTGAAAATTACGTTTCCGGCTACCGGACCGCTCACAAACACGAGGTTTATTACACCATCGGGCACACCTGCTTCGTGGAAGATCTCCATGAGCACGTGCGCTGCATAAATCTGCGTGTCGGCAGGTTTCCACACCACCACATTGCCCATCATGGCCGCTGAGGTTGGTAGGTTTCCGGCAATTGCGGTAAAGTTGAATGGCGTAAGTGCAAACACAAAGCCTTCGAGTGGTCTTTGCTCCAAACGGTTCCAGATGCCTGCCGAGGATTCGGGTTGCTGTTTATAAATTTCGGTCATGTACTGCACGTTGAAGCGCAGAAAGTCGATGATTTCGCATGCTGAATCAATCTCGGCCTGATACACGTTTTTCGACTGACCCAGCATGGTTGCTGCGTTCAAGCGTGCACGGTAAGGACCGGCAATGAGTTCGGCTGCTTTAAGGAAAATGGCAGCACGGTGCTCCCATGCAAGTGCTTCCCATTTTGATTTTGCTGCAAGTGCTGCTTCAATGGCCTGTTGCACATGCCCTTCGTTTCCGCGCGAGAAATGACCTAAGACATGGGCATGCTTGTGCGGCTGGCGCAAGGCGATTTTTTGATCCGTAAAAACCGATTTTCCGCCAATAACCATGGGTATGTCGTAGGTTTCGGCTTGCATCTGCGTGAGTGTTTTTTTCAGTTCGATGCGTTCTGCACTTCCTGGTAAATACGATTTAACAGGCTCGTTCACAGCCTTCGGTACGTTAAAAAATCCTTTAAGCATGGGTTTTAATTTTGTGCAAATGTAACATCAAATTCTGCTAAAAATCATTTGAGGGATATCAAAACAAACTGTATTTTCGAACTCAGGATGCACCCATTCATTCAACCCATATTGGATTATTTCGAACGTCAGGCCTTTGGTGTGTGTTCGTGGCTGGGCGATAAATTGCAAATGCCCGGTGCGCGCATCCGTTTGTTTTTCATTTATGCGTCCTTCATTACTTTGGGTTCGCCATTGATTGTTTATTTACACATGGCGTTTATTCTGAGATTAAAGGAATACTTCAAAGCCTGTAAATCGCGCGTGTGGGATCTTTAAATCCTGTATTCTTTTTCCGACATCCCGAGTTTCGGTCAATCCGCATTGCACTCTTACTTATTGTTTTAATTCTGAGCTGCGGAACGGCAGGCTATGTTGTTATCGAAGCGTATCCAATCTTCGATGCCTTTTACATGACCGTTATTACAGTTGGCACGGTTGGATTCATGGAAGTTCACCCCTTGAGCGATGCGGGTAGGATGTTTACATCGCTGCTTATTTTATCGGGTTTAGGTACATTTGCCTACAGCCTCACTGCAGTAACATCGTCTATTGTAGGTGGCGAAATTAAATCGCTCATTACCGGGTATAAAGTGAATACGCAAATCGAGAACCTCGAAAATCACGTTGTTATTTGCGGCTATGGTCGCAATGGAAGTCAGGCTGCCCGCAGTTTGATTGAATCTGAAACGCCTTTTGTGGTAATCGAAAACGACATGAAGCTATGCGCCCAACTTGTGCAGGAAGGCAAGATTCTCTGCATACAGGGCGATGCAACCGACGATCAGGTTTTACTTCGTGCCGGAATTTTAAAAGCGCGCGCCTTGATTACCACGCTCGACAAAGACACCAACAACTTGTTTGTGGTGCTTTCGGTTAGGAATATGAATCCGGGAATTCAAATTATTTCGCGCGCTTCGGAAGAAAACTCAGACCAGAAATTGCGCATTGCCGGTGCCGACAGCGTGATTATGCCCGATAAAATCGGAGGGGCGCACATGGCAGCATTGGTTTCGCGGCCCGATTTGATTGAATTCATCGATTACCTGAGCTCGCACCGTTCTGCCGGTGAGATGCGCCTCAACGAATTGCAACGCGTGCAGTTGAAAGAACCATACGAAGGAAAATCGCTGCAAACCTTTAATATACATGGCGAAACCGGTGCAACGTTTATCGCTTTGCGCAATCTTCACGGCGAAATTAAACTCAACCCGGCCGATACCGAAACCCTCAAAAGCGGACAAACCTGGTACGTGCTCGGAAACAACGAACAGATCAAGAAATTGAAAGTGAATTATTGTAGGCAGGCCTGAAATTTTAATTATCGGCAGTTAGATACAGCCGGGGTGAAAATCTATTAGGTCTGATTTTTAAATGCAAAAAGCGGGCAGAGAGTATTGCCGCATCGCGCCTATGCTTATTCAATACAAATAATCATTTCAACTATAGCTTTAATTCACAGGCAAACCTATACGAGTTTCAATTATAATTGAAATCAATTGGGCAAGGGATTCGGTCTCAGACACAATTGAAAATGACGGATACGTATTTCTAAGACTTCAAAATTTTCATAATTGTTGTGACATCACCATTTTAATTAGCTTAAAACTGTAATTTTGTTATATGAACAATGTGCTGCAAGCCATTAAAAAAAATGCCTCAATGCTCAAGCAAAAATATGGCTTGGCTCGTTTGGGTGTGTTTGGAAGTCAAGTTCGAGGTGAGGCCAAATTGAATAGCGACTTAGATGTGATTTATGAAACGAATCCCGGTAAGCGCTTCACATTCAAAGAGATTTTACTTTTTGAAAATGAAATGAAGGTGATTACTGGGGTACAGGAGGTGGACCTTGTAAACGCCAAATACATCAACCCTTTTGTTGCGGATTCGGCAGAAAAAGCGATTGTTTATGTCTGAAAAGGGATTTTTACTTCATGTTTTTACAGCCCTAGAGGCCATCGAAAAAATCAAGATTTACAGCAAGGAAATACACAGTCCGGAGGAACTACTTACGCTCAATGATCAAATGAATTTCAACGCTATTAACAGACTTTTACTAACTATTGGTGAGGAGGTTAAGAAAATTGAGGTTGATTTATTAAACACGCAGCCTCAATTAGAATGGAATGAAATAATTGGTTAAAGAAATCGAATGGCTCATGATTACAGAGGCATAGATCCTGAAATTATTTTTGACATTGTTCAGCAAGAATTAACTCATTTAAAAAATGCTTTGATCAATATGTTATTGCTGAACCTAGTAAATAAAGATCTGGTATTGAGAGCTCTGAATTCTCCATTTTACAAAAATCTTGAATACCTCCGGCAAACATTAGGGCTTCAAGGGCAATAACTAATCAGAAATTAGTGATTAATTTTTACCACAACCCAGGATGCTTGATTGCATTTTATTCAGGAAGCAACTCACGGTGATCTCTGGCCCATCCCACAC
>JBKCFX010000197.1:0-11054 GCA_046303595.1 Bacteroidia bacterium | reverse complement strand
GAAGAACAATTGCTTACCGAAATCCGCGATTTGCTTAAATCACAGAAATAATCATCCATACATGTTCAAACATTTCATTGCCTGCGCATTCGTGTTAGGCTCATTGGGACTTTCTGCCCAGATAAAAATTGAGGAAGACACCTCCGTTACCGGCTGGAAAAAAGGTGGATTCGTAACCTTAACCGTTAACCAAGTATCGCTAACCAATTGGGCCGCAGGGGGCGAAAGTGCGCTCTCGGCAACAACGCTGGGCAGCTATTTTTGGAAATACAGAAACAACGGAACTTATTTTGAAACGGTTGTTGATGGTGGTTTGGGTGTTATTTCAACAAAGTCTGAAGGCTTGTCTAAAAACGAAGACAAACTCGAGCTCAACTCCAAATTTGGCAGGAAAATCAAAGGGAAGTTCTTTTACGCCGGGCTGATGAACTTCAGAACCCAGTTTTTACCCGGATTCAATCTACCCGATGATTCGACAGTTATTTCCGATTTCCTTGCTCCCGGATTTTTATCGCTCGCTCTCGGAGTCGATTACAAACCAAAAGACTGGTTCTCGCGCTTTCTCTCGCCCGCAACCGGACGTGCAACGTTTGTCAACAATCAAACGCTTGCCAATGCGGGGCAGTTTGGTGTAACGGCTGCTGTGCTCGACGCTGAAGGCAATGTAATTACACCCGGAAAGAACTTGCGCATGGAATTCGGTGCCTACCTCCGGGCGCGCATTCAGAAAGACATCGACAAAAACCTGAGCCTCGTTTCGAACCTGCAGTTGTTTACCAACTACACCGATCCAATTAAGGAACAACGCGCCAATACCGATGTAAACTGGGAAACCATCCTCATGATGAAAGCAAACAAATGGTTAACCGTGAGTTTGTTCACCAACTTGGTTTACGACCACGATGTGAAGATTCCTGTAAAACGCATTGTTGATGGTGTTGAAGTAGACGGCACCGGTCCGCGCACACAATTTAAAGAAGTGCTTGGCGTGGGAATTTCCTTCAAATTTTAATTTCGCAAAGTATGCGCGACGATGAGCGGACTGCGTATTTCGAAGCATTAAATCCCGAAATGCGCCTACGCTTGTTGCACATTCGTGAAATAGTGCGCGCGTTTGCACCACAACTCGAAGAAACATTCGGCTACCAAATGCCGGCCTTCAGATCACGCAGTATGGTACTATATTATGCTGTTTTTAAAGAACATATTGGCATTTTTCCTGGAAAAGCGGCGGTTGAATTTATTCGCAAAACATCTCCGCAATGGGTTTCGGGAAAGGCCACCATTCAAATTCCGCACAGCAGCGAAATTCCCGATGAGCTAATTCGAAATTTGATCACCTTTCGTTTGGAAGAAGAAAAACAACAACATGAAAATAAAGGTTGAAGTAGTGGTAAACGCTAGTTTGGAAGAAGCTTGGAGGCGCTTTACACAGCCCGAACATATTGTAAACTGGAATGCAGCGAGTGCCGATTGGCATTGCCCTGCGGCGCGCAACGAATTGAAAGCGGGCGGCACGTTTTCGTATCGCATGGAAGCCCGTGATGGTTCGATGGGATTCGATTTTTCGGGAAAGTTTATTGCGGTAGAACCGTTGAAACACCTCAGCATTTTGCTCGATGATAAGCGTTCTTTAGAGGTGTGGTTTGAAGCTCAAGCCGATGGCGTTAGAATAACCGAAGAATTCGAAGCAGAGCAAGAGAATGAACCTGAACTGCAACGCATGGGATGGCAGGCCATTTTGGATGCGTATGCACGTTATTGCGAAAATTATTCGACTTAGTACACGCACAAGTACTGCACTATTTCATTACGCCATGCGCAATGCCTTTCTGCTATCTTTGCCGCGTGCAACAACTTCCAAAAGTTAGTTTAAAGTTCGGCAAAGAGCGCTCCCTGCTTCGTTTTCACCCCTGGGTATTTTCGGGAGCAATTCACCGAATAGAAGATTCCGCAAAAGAAGGTGGACGAGTGCAGGTTTTTTCGGGCGATGGCCAGGCCCTTGGCTGGGGACATTACCAGAAAGGTTCAATAACAGTTCGCCTGCTTGAGTTTGGAAATGCTATTCCGGATGCCGGTTTCTGGGAAAAAGCCTTGTTGCGCTGCGTGAAGAATCGCAAAGCATTGGGTTTTCCCAGCAAACACACCAATACCTTTCGGTTGGTGCACGGCGAGGGCGATGGCTTACCCGGATTGATTATCGACATCTATGGCGCGGTGGCTGTGGTGCAATGCCATTCCATTGGCATGTTTGCCGAAAGGCAATTGATAGCTGATGCACTTATGGAATGTGCGGGCGATTTCATTTCGGCTGTTTATGACAAATCGGCCGAATCGCTCGGTAATAAAGAAGGGAATGGCTGGTTGGCCGGTTCGGGCGACGGAGAACAAACCTGTGTCGAAAATAACCTCAAATTCAAAGTTGATTTTGCTACCGGACAAAAAACCGGCTTTTTCATCGACCAGCGCGATAACCGGGCACTTTTACACCAGTATGCACACGGTAAAAAAGTACTGAATACGTTCTGCTACACCGGCGGTTTCAGTGTTGCGGCACTCGCAGGCGGCGCCACACAAGTCGATTCGGTCGATAGTTCGCGCAAGGCCATTGAGCTAACCGATTACAATGTGGCATTGAATGGCTTTGGTGTTGATACGCATCAATCGCTGGTCGAAGATGTGCCCGAATGGATTCGCAGCAATCCTAAGCAATACGACATCATCGTACTCGATCCGCCTGCATTTGCAAAACACATGGATGCCCGCCACCGTGCGGTTCAGGCTTACAAACGATTGAATGTTAGTGCGCTCAATCAAATTAATTCGGGAGGTTTACTGTTTACGTTTAGCTGCAGCCAGGTTGTCGATAAGCAACTTTTCCGCAATACAATCACTGCCGCAGCCATCGAATCGGGGCGCTCGGTTCGATTGCTACACCAATTGAGTCAGCCGGCCGACCATCCGGTAAGTTTGTTCCATCCCGAAGGCGAATACCTCAAAGGACTTGTTCTGCAGGTCGATTAATGCGTATGACAGCCGAACACCAAACACCGGTTAAGACCATTTTAAAACTTGCTTTGCCCATTATTTTGGGAGGCATTGCGCAAAATATTATTCTGGCAACCGATGTTTTTTTTATGGCACGTGTCGACGAAGTTTTGCTCGATGCAGTAGGACTTGCCGGCTTGTTTTATTCCACCATTTATGTTCTTGGTTTAGGATTTTCGACCGGAGTTCAGATCCTCATTGCCCGCCGCCACGGAGAGAAAAACTACCATTCGGTGGGAACGATATTCGACAACAGCTTTATTTTCTTGGTGATTTTTTCCTTGGTCCTATGGGTGTTAATGCTAGCTGCCGGGCCTTTGGTTTTGCAGAATTTGATTTCCAATGATGCTGTTTATCAAAACGCGCTGATTTATCTCGACCAGCGTGCTTGGGGAATTGTGTTTGCAATGATCAATTTGGCGTTTCGCGCATTGTTTATCGGGATTTCTAGTCCAACTGCCATTACACTTAGTTTATTCGCCACGGCCTTATCGAATGTATGGCTCAACGATGCCCTCATTTTTGGTCATTGGGGCTTTCCGGAAATGGGAATCGCAGGTGCGGCTCTTGCATCTTCGCTTGCCGAAATTGCTGCAACATTGGTTTTTATAGGCTTCACGAAAAAATTGCATTTGCGCCGCGAATTTGGTGTGTTTAAACAATGGCGCATCATGAAATCCACAATGAAGCAGGTTTTTGCGGTGTCTTCGCCCGTCATGTTTCAGTATTTCATTTCGCATGCCGGTTGGTTTTTATTTTTCATCATCATCGAGCAGAATGGCGCAAGAGCCTTGGCAATATCTGTGGTTATTCGCATGATTTACATGTTTCAGATGGTGCCATTCTGGGGTTTCAGTTCGGCAACCAATACACTGGTTTCTTTTGCCATTGGCGAAGGTCGAACAAATGCGGTATTGCCGCTACTTAAGCGAATCACCATTATGTCGATACTGGCCTCGCTGCCCTTCATTTTACTAAATAGCGTTTTCCCCAAGTGGGTAATTGGCCTATCACTTGGGAGTACAAATTTGTCTTTATTGAACGATTGCATTCCAACCCTGCACGTAATTTCTGTTGCCTTGTTTTGCTTTTCGGTAGCAATGACCTGGTTCAGCGGCGTGAGTGGAAGTGGGAATACACGTACCGCCTTGTGGATTGAAACCGCTACGATTATCATTTATTGCTTGCTGGCATGGTTTCTTGGAATCTTTTTACAGAGCCGTGTGGAAATTATTTGGCTCACCGAACCATTCTATTTCTTGCTATTGAGCTTCGTTTCGATAGCGTACATGCTTTCGGGAAAATGGAAAGGCAAAGTTATTTAAGTGCGCATTTTTGTAAATTTGATAACCTTAGATTAACGTTGAAACGGTTTTGAATGAATAGGTTTGCAACCAAAATATCGGACGTAGCTTTATCATGAGTTCAGAAAAAACGAAGATTTTACTGGTAGACGATGAGCCCGATATCCTCGAATTTATCAGTTATAACCTGAACAAAGAGGGGTTCGAAGTTTTTACCTCGAACAATGGCCGCGATGCAATTAAAATAGCGATTAAAGAAAAGCCCGAATTGATTATTCTGGATGTAATGATGCCTGATTTGGACGGCATTGAAACCTGCAGGGTAATACGCGAAACGGCCGAACTCAAGGAAGTACTCATTGCATTCCTCACCGCACGCAACGAAGATTACAGTCAGATTGCCGGCTTTGATGCCGGAGCCGATGATTACATCAACAAACCAATTAAACCGCGTGTTTTGATTAGCCGCGTGAAAGCGTTGTTGAGGCGCTCCGGAAAATCAAGCGAATCTGGAGATTTGCTGCAAATCAACGGCTTCACCATTGATCGCGAGCGTTATCTCATTTTGAAGGAAAACGAGCAAATCAATCTGCCCAAAAAGGAATTTGAACTCATCGCATTGCTCGCTTCAAAACCCGGAAAAGTGTTTACCCGCGAAGACATCTTAAAAAGTGTTTGGGGAGATGATGTAGTGGTAGGCGACAGAACCATCGATGTGCATATCCGAAAATTGCGCGAAAAACTCGGAGATAACTATATTCGCACAATCAAAGGAGTAGGATATAAATTTGAGTTCTAAATCGCATTTTTTTAACAGAGTAAACACTTCCTCGCCCCGAAGTCTGGCCTTGTTCCTATCGGTGTGGTTTGCCCTTTTTGTGGGATTTTTTGTCGGTGTTCTCGAATATACACTGCATAAAATCCACACATTTTGGGTTCCGGTAATTGTTGTAGCACTTACATTTTTACTCGCATTTTTCCTGTTTCAATATTCGGTTGAACGCTTCATTTACCGGAAAATTAAACTCATTTACAAGAACATCCATCAGCTTAAATTAAAGAAAGGGCAATTGCCTCCCAGTGTCGATTTGTCGGCCGATATTATTTCGGAAGTAAACAAAGATGTTGAGGCCTGGGCAAAAGACCAGAAGGAGGAAATCGAGTACCTCAAAAACCTCGAAAATTATCGGCGCGAGTTCTTAGGCAATGTGAGCCATGAATTGAAAACGCCCATTTTCAACATTCAGGGTTATATCATGACCTTGCTCGAAGGCGGTCTCGAAGACGATAAAATTAACCGCACCTATTTAGAACGGGCCGAAAAAAGTGTGGAGCGGATGGTAAACATTGTTGAAGACCTGGAAATCATTACGCGCTTCGAAAGTGGCCAACTTATTTTACACAAAGAGAAGTTCGATATCGTTGAACTTGCCCGCGACATCATGACCGGCATGCAATACTCGGCAGAACTCAACGGCGTTAAACTGGTATTCAAAGACGACTACGACAAGCCGGTGTATGTAAAGGCCGATCGTGAAGCAATACAGAAGGTGCTATCCAACCTCGTCATCAATTCGATTAAATACAGTAAATCGCATGGCGAGACTAAAATCTCGTTTTACGATATGGATGAGTATATTCTGATTGAGGTTTCAGACAATGGGATTGGCATTGCCCAAGAACATATTCCGCGTTTGTTCGAAAGATTTTATCGCGTTGATCGCAGTCGATCGCGCGAAATAGGGGGTACAGGTCTTGGTCTTTCGATTGTAAAACACATCATCGAAGCCCATAACCAAACGATTAACGTACGCAGTACAGTTGGAATTGGCACAACATTCGGCTTTACCCTTGCAAAAGGAAAATAATTAAAGAAATCTTTTTACTTTTGAGAGTTGTAAAATAAGAAACTATAGTACAACGCGTTATAAAAAGCGAAAAGACTTGCATGAAAAAATTGCTGCGTGTATTTCTGATAACGTGTCTGTTAGTGCTGCAACTCCTGAATTTAAAGGCGCAAAACCCCTGTTCGTTCACACTCGAGCAAGGTCCGGTTGTTTATGAAAATTGCCTTGAGGTGATGAACGCCAGTGTAATCGTTACCGGAGGATCGGGTAATTATCAGTATTTATGGAGCGACAATACGACCGTCGATTCTATCCTAACCGTAACAGATCCTGTTGATACTGTGTATTCCTGCGCTGTTTTTGACGTAGATGAGCAATGTGTAGATGTTATTGTTATCACCATCAATGTTCCAACAAACATCGGTGGCGATGTTACCATTATCGGAGATACCTTAGACTGCGAAAATAAAAACCGCGAATTGTATGCGTTAATAATCGGCGGAAGCAATGATTTCACCTATACGTGGAGCAATGGCGACTCAACACAACGCGCATTTCTGACACCTCCTTTCCCCGATTTTGTGCGGGTCGACATTACCGATAATGTTACCGGTTGTGATACCTTTCTAATTCAGAATATTACTTCCATTCCAGCTCCTGTCGCCTTATTCGATACACAAGACACACTCTGCCCGCTGGAGCCAATTTTTATCGTGAACCAAAGCGAGTTTCCCGATGGCGTTTCGTTTATTGCGTACCGGTGGTTTTTAAATGGATACGAGAAAAGTAACGACGTTGTTCCCGAATTTTTAGCAAACGATACCGGCTTTACACATTTAAAACTATTAATCGTCGACGCCTTTTGCAGCGATTCCATTTCAAAGTCGGTTCCCGTTTATCCATACAATGCCATCAACAGCGAAATAATCGCGCAAGAAGACCGATTTACAGAAATTCGCCTGCGATTTCCGGATGACGCCCAATTGGATTCCTGCATCGTTTATTGGGGCGATGGCGATTCGACGCTTGCAGCATGCAATTTCCCCGATGCCCGACATTATTACGAAGAGTACGGAAGCTATGAAATCATCTTAAGTTATGTGAACCGCATCGGTTGTAAAATCGAACGGGTACTCGATATCGATGTAATTCCAGAAATTAAAATATACTTCCCGAAGGCTTTTAGTCCGGATGGCGATGGCTTAAACGATACATTCGGTCCAATGTCTGATGAACTCGATAAAGTTGACGGAACATTTAATGTGTACAACCGCCGAGGGCAGGTTATTTTCTCAACAACCGAACCGGGAAAGGTTTGGGACGGCAAGGTAAACGCCAACATCGCCCCCGAAGGATTTTACCATTACTCCTATGAGTTTAAGCCGCTCAATGGCTCCGAAAAAAACCTCGGCACAATTAAAGGATACTTCCTCCTAATCAAATAACCCAACGCTTAATTCTTAAAAAAGCGAATGGGTTTCTGACTACTTGCCGGCTGAAAAAAATACATGCCTTCGGGAAGCTTTTCCAACGCAATAGCCGTTTCAAATTCATTTTTTAGACCCTTAGCAATTGTTCTGCCTTGCAGATCAGAAATAATCCATGCTCCCATCCATTCAGACCTAACGAACAGATGCGCAGTAGCCGGATTTGGAAAAACTTCCATTTGATTACCTGCCTGCATGTTTTCTAATGATGCTGCTGATTCTTCGCAGAATGCGTAAAATGTTCCATCGTTTGGAACATCGTTCAAGCTTGGAAAAGCAATCGAATCTATTACTAAAATCTCGGGGCTGTTTGACGGGCCTACCAAAGCCAGAACCTGCTCATTCGTATAATTGGCATACCCGATAAATGGACCCGGATATTGCTCAAAAATTTGAACCGTATCAACAATTAGAGAAGGCCCAATACGGCTTTCCCAACATCCCGTTTCATAAAACCAAAATTGAAAACTGGTTCGTGCAGTTCCGGTTGTATCTTCATAAAATCCGGCATTGAGAAATTCAATTTTCATCACATTTACGCCATTCTCTACCTCATTTTTATAACTAACCGATGTTTCATCCCCCGCTGCAATTAAATCAACATAATATGCATTGAATTCATTCACTTCATCTAATGTAATTGCCCATCCGTTTGATGACAATGCCAAGCTATCATACGTCTGGTCGCCCACAGGAAAGGAAAATCCGAATGGAATTAACGCATACTCATCGTCCCAATCAAATGGCCAATCCAAAGGGGTTACAGGAGATGCAAGCTCAGCAAATGGCGCATTTCCATATGTAAGTTGATAATCTTGTGCATTCAACAGCGAGCCGGCTAGCAATGCCAGTATAAAAATGATTTTACGCATAATCTAAACTATTTGATGCCGAAGGTATAGAAATATGCCCGATTATGCCAATCCCATCGATGATGCTGCTTTCTTACGCTCGTTTTCATCGAGATGAATCTTACGCAAACGCAAGGCATTTGGGGTAATTTCTACGTATTCGTCCTTCTGAATATACTCCATAGCCTCTTCGAGCGAAAATTTAATTGCCGGAGCAATCCGCATTTTATCGTCAGAGCCCGAAGCACGCATGTTGGTTAACTTCTTCTCAACCGAAACGTTCACCACCAAATCGCCGGCTTTGTTCTGCTCGCCAATTACCATTCCGGTGTATACATCTTCGCCCGGATCAACAAAGAAATATCCCCGGTCTTGCAATTTGTCGATCGAATACGCAATGGCTTTTCCGTTATCCTTCGAAATCATCACGCCGTTAATACGCGCAGGAATTTCGCCTTTCCATGGCTCATACCCTTTAAAGCGGTGCGCAATAATCGCCTCCCCGGCCGATGCCGTGAGCAGGTGATTCCGCAAACCAATGATGCCGCGCGCAGGGATGTTGAATTCCAAATGCTGCATATCGCCTTTGGGCTCCATCACCATTAGTTCGCCCTTGCGCTGACTAACAAGCTCGATAACCTTCCCCGAAAATTCTTCGGGCACATCAATGGTGAGGGACTCAACAGGCTCGTGCTTCATGCCATCAATTTCTTTGATGATAACCTGCGGCTGACCAACCTGCAGCTCATAGCCTTCGCGGCGCATGGTTTCGATTAAGATTGAAAGATGCAGAATACCACGTCCATACACCAAAAATGAATCGGCCGAATTGGTTGGCTGTACACGAAGTGCCAGATTTTTTTCGAGCTCTTTTTCCAAACGCTCCTTTAAGTGACGTGAGGTTACGAACTTGCCATCTTTCCCATAAAACGGCGAGTTGTTGATGGTAAACAACATGCTCATGGTTGGTTCATCAACTGCAATCGGAATTAATCCTTCGGGGTTTTCGAAATCGGCAATTGTATCGCCAATCTCAAATCCTTCAATTCCGGTTACGGCGATGATATCGCCGGCAACTGCCTCAGTAACTTTTGCCTTGCCTAATCCTTCGAACGTGTATAATTCGCGAATGCGCGATTTAATCAGTTTGCCATCGCGCTTTACAAGCGTAACCGGCATGTTTTCGCGCAATTCGCCACGGGTTAAACGTCCAATCGAAATACGCCCGATATAGGTCGAAAAATCGAGCGAAGTAATCATTAATTGAGGTGTTCCGCTTGGTTGTGCCGGAGGCGGAATTTCGGCAAGAATAGTGTCGAGCAGAAACTCAAAATCTTCGGTTGGTGTTTTGTAATCGGCACCCATCCAGCCCTGCTTCGATGAACCGTAAACCGTTTTAAATTCGAGCTGCTCTTCGCTGGCATCGAGGTTAAAAAACAGTTCAAAAACAGCATCGTGCACCTCGTCGGGACGACAGTTGGGTTTATCTACTTTATTGATAACAACGATAGGCTTCAATCCAAGTTGCAAGGCTTTTTGTAATACGAAACGCGTTTGTGGCATCGGCCCCTCAAAGGCATCTACAAGCAGCAGTACACCATCGGCCATGTTTAATACACGTTCTACTTCGCCACCAAAGTCGGCGTGGCCCGGTGTATCGATGATGTTGATTTTAACATCCTTATACCGTACCGAAACATTCTTCGAAAGAATCGTAATTCCGCGCTCGCGTTCGAGTTCGTTGTTGTCGAGAATCAGTTCGCCCGTGCTTTGATTGTCGCGGAAGAGTTTTGTCTGGTGCATGATTTTATCTACCAGCGTGGTTTTTCCGTGGTCGACGTGTGCAATGATGGCAATGTTTCTGATTTGCTGCATACCTTAGTTTTTGGCGGCGCGAAGGTACGCATAATTCCTCAGCGGAGATACAGGTCTAGATTGCTATTCCTTTATTTTTGTGTCAATAAGAATTGTAACGGGGCCGTCGTTCACTAATTTTACCTGCATATCGGCACCAAATACTCCAGTTTTAACCGGTCGACTTAACTCCTGACTTAGTTGTTTGCAGCACATTTCGTACATCAGCGTGGCAAATTCGGGTTTTGCAGCGCGGATAAAGGATGGACGGTTACCTTTTTTGGTTGAAGCATGAAGTGTAAATTGACTTACGACCAGCAATTCGCCCATAACATCGCAAAGCGACCGATTCATGAGTCCATCATCGTCGGCAAAAATGCGCATGTTCACAATTTTGGCAGCCAGCCAAACCACATCTTCCACGGTATCGTTTTCTTCAACGCCCAGCAACACCAGCAAACCACGCTTAATCTTGCTGTGAATATGTCCATCAATGCTAACCGAAGCTTCACTAACACGCTGTAAAACTGCTCTCATGCGGCAAAATTAGCGAAATCAAGCCTTGCCAACGGCCATTTGTTGTACCTTTCGCCCGATAATTTACCCATGTCGCCCAAGCATATTAGTATTATCGGCTCAACCGGCTCCATTGGCACGCAAGCT
>JBKCFX010000196.1:0-13205 GCA_046303595.1 Bacteroidia bacterium | reverse complement strand
CAGTTAAATCTTTTATTTGCCTTTCTTGAAAATCGAATCAGTAAATTTTTAGTCGGTCAAATCGAAACTTCTCGCTTAATTCTGACGAATTTGAAAATTAATTTTTCCTGAATCGGACTTTTTCAGGATCGACTATTTAATCCACCCGTTGGAATTGCAGATACGAATATGGCTGATCCAATTCCTACCCGTGCATTAAGCGACAATTTCTCTTGTTCAACTAATTTTCGTTCGTAATTTACCGAGAGTAAAAATCCGGAACCTCCCACTTCGCCATAAATCGCGTTTTTTCGCCCCGAACCATAAATTTCGGGATCTAAGATTCCATCTCCTGGAACTAGTTTGTGCTGACCTTGAAGAAATCCGGAAAGGAAAATGCTTGCGGAATACACCAAAATTCGCAGGTTGTTCATTATACCTAAACTTGTAAAACCCCTACATTATAGCGTTTTTCGATTGGAGCATGGTTTGCGGCCTCGATACCCATCGAAATGGCTTTTCGTGTTTCAACAGGATCGATAATTGCATCAACAACCAAACGTGCCGCACTGTAATAAATTGAGGTAGTTTGCTCGTAATGGTTAAAGATTTTGTCATACAAAGCCTTTTCATCATCGGCATTGATTTCTTTGCCCTTGGCCTTCAAGGCACTCACTTCGATCTGAAGCAAAACCTTGGCAGCCTGAGCACCGCCCATTACAGCAATTTGTGCAGTTGGCCAGGCCAGCATCAGACGTGGATCGTAGGCTTTGCCACACATGGCATAATTGCCGGCTCCGTAGCTATTTCCAAGTACAATGGTAAATTTCGGCACCACGCTGTTTGCCATGGCGTTCACCATTTTGGCACCATCTTTAATAATGCCGCCTTGTTCTGATCGCGAGCCTACCATAAATCCTGTAACATCTTGTAAAAACACCAACGGAATTTTCTTTTGGTTACAATTCATAATGAAACGCGCTGCCTTATCGGCCGAATCACTGTAAATAACGCCACCGAACTGCATTTCGCCTTTCTTGCTTTTCACCACTTTGCGTTGATTGGCTACAATTCCCACCGCCCATCCATCGATACGCGCTAAGCCGCACACAATGCTCTGACCATATTTTTCTTTGTAGGCTTCAAATTCCGAATTATCGACCAAGCGCTCAATAATATCCATGATATCGTAAGGCTTATCGCGAGTTTCGGGCATAATGCCGTACAATTCTGATGGATCTTTTGCAGGTGAAGTCGCTTCTACCCGGTCAAACCCGGCTTTATCGTAATCGCCCACTTTATCGAAAATCGTTTTAATGCGGTCGAGGCAATCGCGGTCGTTCTCGCATTTGTAATCGGTAACACCACTAATCTCACACTGTGTGGTGGCTCCTCCGAGTGTTTCGTTATCGATATCCTCCCCTATCGCAGCCTTCACAAGATACGATCCGGCAAGAAAAATTGTGCCTGTATCCTTCACAATCAGGGCTTCGTCGCTCATAATCGGCAAATAGGCACCGCCGGCAACACAACTTCCCATCACGGCAGCAATCTGCAAAATACCCATCGAAGACATCACCGCGTTGTTTCGAAAAATACGACCGAAATGCTCCTTATCGGGAAAAATTTCATCCTGCATAGGCAGGTAAACGCCTGCACTGTCTACGAGATACACAATCGGCAGTTTGTTTTCTATGGCAATTTCCTGGGCGCGTAAATTTTTCTTTCCCGTAATCGGAAACCATGCACCGGCTTTCACGGTAGCATCGTTGGCTACCACAATACACTGTCTTCCTTTGATGTAGCCAATTACCACAACAACGCCACCCGACGGACAACCGCCATGTTCCAAATACATGCCTTCACCGGCAAAGGCTCCAATTTCGAGTTGCGGTCGGTTTGTATCGAGCAGGTATTCGATGCGTTCGCGTGCCGTTAACTTGCCCCTTGCGTGTTCTTTTTCGATGCGGCTTTTTCCGCCACCCAATTTAACTTTATCGAGTTTTTGGTTCATGGCTGCAAGCAGCAGCTTCATTTTATCTTCGTTGCGGTTGAATTCGATATTTACCGACATAAATCACGCTTTAAATTCGATGCAAATATGCTGAAAATAGGCGCATTCGAAACGACACCCAACAGATTATTTAGTAAATAAAACATAAACCTACAGAAAAATTGAACAGGGCTAATTTTGAAAATCAATTAGCAAAACTTTCTCCTCGACTACAGGTTAGATAATACACCCAACAAATGATTTTTTAAAACCTCCAGGCCACGGTCGTAGCTTCGATTATTCGTTACGATAATATCTGCTTCATCGCGGTAAGGTCGCAGATACTGCAAATAAGAGGGCATCACGTGGTTGTTCCACTGATACACCACTACATCATGTTCATAGCCCCGTTCATCGCGATCGCGTTTGAGCCTGCGTTCTAGCTTCACCTCATCGCGTGCATCGATGTAAACCTTAAGGTCGAGCGCCTCGCGGATTTCGGTGTAGTGAAATATGAACAAGCCTTCCATAATGAGCAAAGGAGCCGGATGCATTTCGATTTCTTGCGCCTCGCGCATTGCATTGTTGAATGTATATTCTTTCATGCGAATAGACTCGCCACGAATCAAGCGCTGCATATCGGCGTGAAAAGCCTGCCGATCAATTGATGTTGGCAGATCGAAATTTATCTGACCATTTTCGTCGCGCAATTGCTGGTCTTTCGGACGGTAGTAATTATCCTGCGAAACGATACACATATTCCCTGCAGGCAAGGCTTCGCTGAGATGTTTCAGGAAGGATGTTTTTCCGGAGGCACTTCCACCCGAGATGCCTACAATGTATGGTCTTTGGCTCATCGGGACGCAAAAGTAGACAAAAACCCTCAGCAGAAGCCTGTACGATGTAAATTATTGAAACATGGCAGGTCGTGCAATGCGCGAACTTTGGAAGGTATTGATGCAGAACACCGGTATCTGAGCTGCGTTTGCAATCACTTCTTGCTCATCTGACCCTGTGAAATATTCGGCCATACTAATCTCTTCTTCCGACATCAGCATAATCAAATCGGCATTGTGCGCAATCGCGAAACGCACAATTTCGTGGTAAAAGTTATCTTTCCCAAGTGCATTGTGCAGGGTATATCTGCAATTGTTTTTATCGAGCATGCGTCGGGCATAGTCGATATTAATCTGGACCTTCTGCGATATGAATTCGTCGCGCTCATTTTCGGCCAAAATCAGAAATTCGCAGTCGAACAACTTGTTTAATTCTACCGCCCAAGTGAGTTTTTGGCGCGATTCGGCTTCGAACGAAAAGGGCAATACCACCTTGCGAATTCCCAATTCAGGCGCAGGCCGTTCCTGAACAACCAGAAAAGGAATCTCACCTCCGGTGCTTATCACTCGAAATGCGTGGCTACCCACAATATATTGAATGCCGCGGATGCCATGTGTAGGCATTACAACCATGGTAGCGGGGAGCTCTTGAGCAGTCTTTCCGATGAGTTCAAATACATTTCCGGTTTTAATCAATGCCGTTGTCTCGATTCCGCTTTTGCTAAAGGTGTCTTCAGCCATGTTCTCAAGACGAGCCCGTGCCTCTTCCTTTTCGAGTATAAATGCATGGTCGGTTTCGAATACTCTTTTTCGCAACACATGCATGAGGTAAATGGGTTTGTTGAAGATGCGGGCCATGGCAACCGCGTGCGAGATTCCGTTTTCGGTAAGTGCCGAAAAATCGACCGGTACAAGTATCCCCTTGGTTTCTGATAGGCTTTTCATAGGTTTGAATGTTTTTTACAAATTGATGATTCAAATATAAAGTGTTTTGAATACAAATAGTGTTAATATTAACCTAAAAGGAAAATTAAAAGCAATTAATAGCTGGCTGATGTACGATTGGGCGAATTCTGTTTATCAACTCAGCATAACATCGGCCATTTTACCGGCATATTACAGTGCAGTAGCGAAGGGGGATGCCGCCGGAATGGTAAACTTTTTCGGATGGTCGGTTCTGAATACATCGCTTTATGCCTGGGCAGTTTCGGCATCCTTCCTTATTGTTGCGCTCCTGTCACCATTTTTATCGGCACTGGCAGATATAACGGGAAGACGACTAATGTTCATGAAGATTTTCACCTGGATTGGAGCACTTTCTTGCATGGCACTGTATTATTTCACCCCGCAGCGAATCGAATTGGGTGTAATTGCTTTTACGCTAGCCGGAATAGGTTACTCGGGCAGTTTGGTGTTTTACAATGCCTGGTTGCCCGAAATTGCGCCCAAAGGCGAAGAAGACCGCATTTCGGCGCGGGGTTTTGCGCTGGGGTATGCAGGTGGAATTATTCTCATGCTTATAAACCTTGCAATGCTCTTAAAACCCGAAATCTTTGGCATTGAAGGCAAAGGAATGCCCGCACGCATCGCGTTCGTTACCGTTGGCATTTGGTGGCTGAGTTTTGCCCAAATTCCGTTTTACGTCTTACCGAGCAGACTTAAAACTACCAATACTGCAAATGCATCGACCGGATTACTGCTAAAAGGGTATGCCGAATTGCGAAAAGTCTGGAAAAACTTCCAATCGAACCCAATTATGTTAAGGTATCTGATTGGTTATTTTTTTACGATGATGGCCGTTCTAACGGTGATGTACATGGCGGCGAATTTTGGGAAGAAGGAGCTAGGACTCAAAGACGAAGTGCTTATCCCAACCATACTTATCATTCAGGTTTTAGGCATTGTTGGCGCATTGCTCTTTGCCCGTTTGGCCAAACGCTTGGGCACAATACCCATTTTGTTGTTTTGCATAGTTGTGTGGATAGGCATCTGCATTGGCGCCTGGTTCGTACAAACGGCTCTGCATTTCATGATTCTGGCTTCTGTTGTAGGACTGGTGATGGGTGCTGTGCAGGCGCTCGCTCGCTCGGGCTGGTCGAAACTTTTGCCTAATGAAGACGATCACACTTCATATTTCAGTTTTTATGATGTTGCCGAGAAACTTGCCGTGGTGCTGGGTACTTTTTTGTTTGGACTGCTCGAATGGCTAACCGGCTCCATGCGCTATGCCGTTGTTTTTTTGGCACTAATCTTTGTGCTGGCATTGATAGCTTTCGGCTCGATAGGAAAGGAAAAAATCAGAAAATGAAAGATGATTATTCGTTCCACATTTAATCGATACTGCCATGCAGGAAGAAACTCGTTGGGCGAATCCGTCGCAATTCAGTAAGGTCGAACGGTTCGAAACCTTAAAACGTGAAAACTAACTCAAACAGTCCAAAAACGTTGCAGCAAAGATTTATAGGGTTTGGGAAATGCGCATCCACGTAAACGATACGTACATCGATTTGCGCGAACGAGGGCATTAATTTGCCGATTTCAAAATTGCCAATAAATCATCTAACTCAAGCGGCTTGGTTAAACTGCGCTTCACGATAGGATAGGTTGCAGCCTTTTCGCGATCGAGCGAGTGGGATGAGCTGGTAACAATATATATTTCGGGGAACGACGCTAAGTCCAGTTTTCCGAATTCATCTAAAAAATCCCAACCATCCCAAATGGGCATATTCACATCCAGAAAAATAACATCCGGAAGTGCTTCTCCATTAGCATGCAGTTTCTGCAATGCCATAAAAGCTTCGCGACCATCTGTATACTCCGATACAGTACTGCTTAAATTATTAAGCGAAATTAATCGCTTGGCGAGCATTACGTAAATCGAATCATCGTCGATGAGGCAAACGCTTTTCATTCAGTTTGTGTTTGAGTAGGCAAAAATACACTAAAAACAGTTCCTTCATCTACCACACTTTTAACCTCAATTCGTCCACCCATCGCTTCAACTTGGTTCTTAGTAAGAAATAATCCCACACCGCGGGCATCAGGATGCTTGTGAAAAGTTTTATACATGCCGAATATTTTCCTTCCCTGCCGCTCCAAATCAATTCCCAATCCGTTGTCGCGCACATCCAACTGTAAAAAATCATCGGCTTTCGATACAGAAATTTCAACAAAAGCACTGCGTCCTTCAGCCTTGTATTTTATAGCATTTGTGAGCAGATTTAAAACGATACTATCCAAATACGCTCGGTCGCCTGTAACCAGTTTGCTATCCGATTTCGAGAAGCGTATTTCAACGCCAGCAGTCTCGGCAAGTCCGTAAACGCTGGCAATAGCATGCTCAATCACGCTGTTTAAATCAATTGCCGAAAATTGCTTAACGTCTTCAGACTGGATGAGGGCAACCTCCGACAGATTGTAAATTACATCTGTAAGACTATTAACTGCCGTCTGAAAATTCGAGAAATACACGTTGTCTTTGAATTCAGGCCACTCTAAACAAATTAGTTTAAGCAAGCCACTCAGGTTTGAACTGTGGGAGCGTAGATTGTGTGAAACGATGTGCGTAAAATTTCGGAGGCGTTCGTTTTGATGCTGAGTTAGTTCGAGTAGCTGCCGCAGGTCGTTTTCGGCTTTTCGAATCGACGTAATATCGTGTAAATAGGCTTGAGAGCCAACAATCGCATTGTCTTTATACACCGGAATGGCCCTTCCCTGCAGATTAAGGGCAGTACCTTCGGTCGATAGAAACACGCAATTTAAATCGGTTACATTTTCACCGCGCAAAAGCGAAGGAATAACGCGCTGAAACTCCTCGAGTGTTTTTTCATCAAGAAATTGAACCAAATCGAGGCCTTGAACATCAATATTCTTTACCCCCAATTTCTCTTTCCACGAACGATTTGCCCAAATAAGTTTGCCCTCGTTATCGATGGTATGAATCATCTCGGAAGAGTTTTCAAGAATGGATCTGAAATTCTCCTCACTTTCCTTAATCTCTTGTTCAAATTTTACGCGTTCGGTAATATCACTTTCAACAGCCATAAATCCAATGTGCACATTCTCCTCATCGAACAGCGGAACAATGTTAATATCGAGCCAATATTCTTTGCCCGACTTGCTTCTGTTCAATACTTCTACCTTAAGTTCCTGCAAGGAGTGGAGCCGCTTTCTAATGAAGGCTTTCGACTCTTCGCTTGTTTTTTCAAACTGAAACATTGCAGGCGTTTGCCCGATAATTTCGGCACGCGAATATTCGGTTAAACGCAGCGTACTTTCGTTAACCCAAATTATTTTACGTTGGGTATCCGTAATAATTACGCAATTCGATGTTTTTTCGGCAACAAGGGAAAGTCGGCGCACTTCGTTCTCAATGCGCTTGCGTTTGGTAATATCCTGAATCGTTCCACGTATAATATGCGTATTGGATGATTCGTCGCGGATGGCTCTGCCGGAAATAGAAACCCAGCGCTCAAATATGGGATTGTTCTCTGGTGTGATGCGTAAATCTTGCTGAAATGGGCTGCTGTATTTAACCGAATCCCTAAAAAGATTCTCAACTAACATGGTGTTGGCCGGATTGAGCAGCAGTTTCCAACTGTTATCGTTTAGAGGATAATCGGCCGGAATTTTAAATATCGCATAAACAGTTTCGGAGGCATGCCAATCGCCCGATTCGAGATCGATTTCGTAATTGCCAAGTTCGGCAACTTCTTGCGCCTCAAGCAAACGCAGACGTGTTAATTCCAGATCTTTGGTTCTTGCCTTAATCTCATTTTCAAGTCGCTTGCTAAAATCCTCATTTCGAGCCTTTGACACAAGGAGTGCATCACGGAGCTCCTCCAAGGCATTATTCAATTCAACGATTTCTGCTGCTCCCGAATGCTGATCAATTGCAATGGAATAATTTCCTCCTTTCAATTCATTGGCCGCCAACGTAAGTCGCGTTACCGGACGCGATAATATCCTTGCAATTCCTAAAAAGACAAATAACGAAAGCAATAGTACTGCACCAAGAATAAAATATACCGGACGGTTCAATTCAATCACTTCCTTTTCGAGCTTATCGCGCGATGATGCGAGGAGTACATACCCATGCAGATCCTTCGTCCGCAAAGGCCGCTGCTTATAAATAAAGCGTGTTGAATCGGGAGTGAAAACAAGGGCACTGTCTAATTTAACGGGATTTGAAGCAAAAATGAAATCCTTGCCCGAAATGGAATCGTGCTGCACCAAGGCAACAAACTCAAAGTCGCGCGATTCTTTCGCTAGCTCAATTGACTTTGAAAGCCCTTCGAAACTTTGCTGTTCGAGCGATAACTCGATGCTCAGTGTTAGTACTTTCGATAATTCATCAAGATTTTTATCAGCCGACTCACGAAACAGTCTGCCTTGCTGCATCGGATAGTAATAAGCTAGAAACGACATTCCCAACACCAAAGAAATGGTGAAAGGAAGCCAAATCCGCATCGACAAACCAGAGAACAGCTTCTTCATGCTATCGATCGCTTATCGTTATGCTCATGCCTGCCGGGATTTCGCGCTCTGCAGCTTTTACAACCGCAATTGCACCCGGATTCTTTTTTACGTATTCGATAATTTCGCTGCTGCTATTGAGAAATACCGGTGCATTGGCACGACCTTGAAATACAAGTGCCAACCAGTATTTCTGTAAAGCAGAATGACTCATCTGCAAAACCGAACCGGCAAACTGCTCGGCGAAATCGGCTTTGCTCGAAGGCATTACCACAATTACCTGCTCTTTTGATTTCCAAATACTCTGCGTTCCTCTGAAAATGCCATTCATTTGTTTGCGGTTGATGGATGTTAATCCCGTTTGGTTTCCAATCAGCAACAAGCCATCTAACGAAAGTTGCTGAGAAAAAGTTGCCGTTTGAAACACCACAATAAATACGAAAATCAATTTTAATGTCTTCATCACCTATCCCTCCTGCCCATTAAAATCCATATGCCAACTGAAGTCTAAAACCCAGTGTTCCTAAATGACCATGTATCAAATGATCGCTCGAATGCCTTGTCCAGGTGTGCTCTACCTGCGCTTTTAAATTTACGAGGTAGTTGAATTCGTAGCGGTAACCCACCGCCATTTTAAGCAATTCGATTGGATATACATGTAGGTCGTTATTGGCAATTTTTAAGTAATCGACAAGTACAAATGGAACATTGTTGTCGTTAAAGCGATAACCCAAATAGGTAAAATTGGCCAGATTATCGGCAGTTCCCAAGCTATCTGTTCGGGTTTGGTTGAAGGAGAATTCATTCAGCAACTCCAGTCGTTTTCCAAACCAGGCAAATGATCCAGAAATAAGCTGAAAATCGACAGGGCCTTTATAGATATTGGAAAGATCGACACCCGGAGTAATTGAATGTCCAACATGTGCACCCGAGCTGTTTTGCTTTAGATGATTGTGATAATATGAAGCGCCAATTCGCATACCCGGTAATGGCTTAATGTGAAAGGCTGTGGTAAGGGCTGGATTTATTCCTCCCTGAAAATTATCGCTCGATGCAATGCCATTTCCCAAAACAACATCGTACCCAAAGCCCCATTTGCCCAAATTTTGTCCCTGCATTTGTATCCCCAAGGTGTGCAACGGAACCATGTAGGAAAATGAAAACGGGCGATCAATCACCGGGAAGAAAACGCGGCCGTGGTGATACACATCGTTCCAGTAATTAACCGGAGTATGAATTTTTCCGGCGATGATGTTGTGATTGTTCGTATAGTTGAAGCGCATGAACGAACGCTCAATACTGGGTCTGAAATAGGATGTCGACTGATTAAAGCGTATAACATATTCGCCCAAAAAGCTGATTCGGTTGCTCAAATTGGAAGTGATAAAAAAATCGTGCTCACCAAGACTGAAATAACTATCGGTGCTGTCTTTGTGCACAAGCGAATACTCGAGATGCCCAAATCCGTTGAATTGCGTTTGTTTCAATTGCGCATGGATTTCATTCTGAACAAAACTCCCCAGCATACATGCAAGTGTAATGGTTGCTTTAATAAATATTTGCGAGTTCCTCATTCTTTTCAATGATTTTGTTGTTTAAAATCTTGCTAACCTACGAAGGAAATTCGACATTTCGCGTTACGAAATCCGCCCCCAGTTCATTTTCCTGCGCTCTATCGCATGAAGTTTATTCCGTATTCCCAAATGTTCGGGTAACTCTAGGGCAGGGTCGGCATCAAGTAATTGCATGGCCTGCTCGCGGCACCACGAAATAAGTTGGGCATCTCGGCTCAAATCGGCCAGTTTCAAATCGAGTGCACCGCTTTGCTGTGTTCCCTGCAAATCGCCCGGGCCACGCAACTTTAGATCGACCTCGGCAATGCGAAATCCGTCGTTGGTTTCGACCATTGTTTTCATCCGCGTTCGCGCATCGCTGCTAAGTTTGAAACTACTCACCAGAATGCAGTACGATTGTTCGGCTCCCCGCCCTACCCTGCCTCTCAGCTGATGCAATTGCGATAAGCCAAATCGCTCGGCACTTTCGATTACCATAACCGAGGCGTTGGGAACATTTACACCCACTTCGATTACCGTAGTGGCCACCATGATGTGGGTCTGATGGTTCACGAAACGCTGCATCTCGTAATCTTTTTCTTCCGATTTCATGCGCCCGTGCACTACACTTACCTGGTATTGGGGCTCCGGAAACCAGGTCTGCATATACGTAAATCCATCCAAAAGATTTTGGTAATCGAGCTGTTCGCTTTCTTCGATGAGCGGATACACTACGTAAATTTGACGCCCAAGTGCAATTTCGCGCCGAATATGTTCCATTACTTCAGGCCGGCGCGCATCGTAGGTATGTATGGTTTTGATGGGCTTGCGACCGGGCGGGAGTTCGTCGATAACCGACACATCGAGATCGCCGTAGAATGTCATGGCGAGCGTACGAGGAATTGGTGTTGCGCTCATAATGAGCACATGCGGAGGCAATGCATTTTTAGTCCAGAGTTTTGCGCGTTGTGCCACGCCGAATCGATGCTGTTCGTCGATTACCACCAAGCCCAAGTTCAAAAACTTCACTTTATCTTCGAGCAGGGCATGCGTGCCAACTAAAATCTGAAGCGTTCCGTTTTCGAGCGCTTCGTGCATGGTTCTTCGTTCGCGGGTTTTCGATGATCCGGTAAGCAGTGCTATGGTTAATCCGGATGCATCGCACAAAGGTTTAAGCGATGCAAAATGTTGCTGGGCAAGAATTTCGGTGGGTGCCATCAAGCAAGCCTGAAACCCGTTATCGAGCGCCATGAGCATGCTCATAAAGGCGACAATGGTTTTTCCGCTTCCCACATCGCCCTGCAGCAAACGGTTCATCTGAATGGGCTTAGCAACATCGGAGCGAATCTCGCGAAGCACACGTTTTTGAGCACCGGTTAAGGCAAAGGGTAAATGTTTTTCGTAAAAGGTATTGAAATACGTTCCAATGTTCGGAAAGGGAAATCCTTTTATATCGCGCTTATTGATAAGGTTTTGCCGGATGAGGCGTAGCTGCAAAAAGAAAAGCTCTTCGAATTTGAGACGCAATTCGGCTTTCTGGAGTTGCTCGGGATTTTCAGGTAAATGAATCCAGCGGTAGGCATCGTTTAAGCTACAAAGCTGAAGTGAGTTGCGAAATGCATCACTCAGGCTTTCATCTATTTTGCCTTCGCACCAGCGCAATACTTGCTGCATGAGCAGGTACAATCCCTTGCTGTCGAGCTGCGCGCGTTTCATGGCTTCGGTGCTCGAATAAACAGGCTGCAGTTTAGATGCTTTTGCGGCGCGTTCGGGCGAAAACGGTTCGAACTCGGGATGCGAAATGTTCCAGTTTCCGTTAAATAGTGCCGGCTTACCAAACACGAGCAAGAGTTGTTTCTGCTTAATTTTATCGGCAATGTATTTCACACCCTGAAACCATACCAGCTCAATGCTACCCGACTGATCGCGTGCAATAACGCTGAGGCGTTGCTTATTCTTAGCGCCCAATTGTTTGATTTGGTCGACCCGCACTACAAGTTGAATGTACGGCATATCTTCCTGTAATTCTGCTGTGGTATAAATACGCGTGCGGTCGATGTAGCGAAACGGATACCAGGAAAGTAAATCGCCCACCGTTTCCATTCCACACTCTTTATGCAGTACGGCAAGTTTCCGCGGATTCATTCCCGGAACCTGCGACAGGGGCCAATCGATTATAGGTAGCTCATTCAAAACTGTGTAAAAATAAGCAGAAAGAAATCTTATTCAGATTCTCCGGTGCAATCTACACAGGCTAACGTATTGTTTTGCATCTGCCAGGTATGCGCACTCAACACTTCGTTTTTGTGGACTTCTTCGCGTGGAATATTTCCGGCTAATTCGTCGAGCGATGGATCAAAGCGAACCAAGGTATTTTCGTTCAAATACAAATTAAATCTGGCTTTCTGACTTCTCCAATGCGTCTCGTTTCGAAGGGTAAAATAAGGGTTCAGCCAAAGGGTTCGCCCATCGAGTTTTGCGAAGGTGGTAATGGTTTGCGCCTTCGCCATAGCAGATTGTTTATCGGCGCCTCGCGCATATTTCGCTACAGTAAGCCGATTGCCGCTTTGGTCGGCCGGAAGAAGGTTAAGGCGCACGCGACCTGCAATTAAATCGGGCGCGTCCTCTCCAAAAAAGAACCTCCAATTGCCTGCATCAATTGTACGATTCAACTGCGGCAGGGCATCTTCGAGTGCACGAATGGTAAGGGTATCGTTCGCTTTGAGATAAATACCAACCGAAGGTTCAACAATTTTTGCCTTGTCTGTGAATTCAAAAAAGGTTGCGATGCCGCTTCCAACCATTCCAAGTAAAGCCAATGTCGATAGCACACCATTTACACGCGAAATCCACTTAGGCATAAGACCTTTTCGCAATACAAGACGTAATCCGCCAATCCAAAATGCAAAAACGAATGAAAGGAAAAATGCAGCAAGCGAATAAAGGAAAATCGTTTGATGCATCGGATTTTCGAAGAGTATCGAGGCCAAAGCGGGAATGTTTGACACGAAAACGGCATCGGGATCAGAATCAGACAGGTCGATGTTAATAGTACCCGATAAAACAACAGCCAACCAAAGAGTAAAAAAGAAACCACCGATTAGCAGCAGTAAAATTCCCAGAGATCTGCCCGTGAGGTGAATAAACCGTTTAAAAAACCGAATCAGCGCCTCGAATAGTTCATTGAAGAAATTGCGGGTGATGGGCTCGGCATGTTTACCGAACTGGTCCGACTTCTTTTTAATGCGTTCGAATTCATCGCGTATGCTTTTTTCGATGCTGGCAACGGTAACGGGTTCGCCGCGCATTTTAAGTCGGTCGGCTGTAGATTCGGCCTTGGGCAAAGCCATCCACAAGATGATGTACGCC
>JBKCFX010000195.1:0-5401 GCA_046303595.1 Bacteroidia bacterium | reverse complement strand
TAATCATGAAAAAGTCGCGGAGATAGCGCGTTACTGTAATGCGCAATAATCTGTATGCACGGGCAAACTGAAAGCCCGAAAGTTTTCCGGACGAATTTCCAGTTCCGGGCTTATGTTGAACAAAAAAGAGGGTGAGAATACGCTCTAGAATCTGCTTCATAATTCAGATTCATCAATCGACCCGCTTCAGCGAATAGGTAAAGCCTACTCCAATCGTAAAAAAACCAATTTCAGAACGTAAATCGTTTGTTTCATAGCTTATAACACCCTTGTCGAAACCAATTTTCTCCGGACTAAAATACCCAAACACATGCGAATAACTTAAACGTACGTTCATCGCAAAATAATCTTCGAAGAAATACGTAATCAAAAGGCGGGGCTCGATGTACTGCGTAGTAAACTGCGAAAGTGTTTTATCGCCTTTGAAATCGCGTCTAAATTTCGAGTAATGTGCAAGCGTATTTCCGTATGCCAACCCATAGGTTAAAAAAGTATACCGACCGGTCCAACTTAAATAATTCAAGGCTATGCCCTGCGAATTAAGATTTAACGTTGTAGCAGTTTCGACAATTACATCCAGCCCTTGGTTGTTAATTTGGGGCTCATCGGCTTTATTCACCATTTGTCGGCGCACCTGAAACCCAGCATAACGTGCTTGCAATGAAGCACTGAACCTGGGAGTGATACCAAAATCGAGCGATAATGTAAAATCGCCAACAGAGTTAAAATTGGTTTTGAATGCCTTCGGAGTGGTAATGGAAGCTATTCCTCCATCAATTCCTATGGTAAACGGAATGCGCCTTGGTTTGAATTCATCATCCCTACCCTCGTCCTGCGCAAAGTACGAAGCAGGAACAAACATCATAAGGAAGATTAAGAAGCGCTTCATAGCAGACAATTATTCGCCTTGCGGTGCTACCATCGCAGCATTAATACCCATGTTCGAGAACCCTCCGTCGTGAAACAAATTCTGCATCGTAACCATGCGTGTGTAATCAGAAAACAAGGAGATGCAATAATTCGCACAATCCTCGGCTTTGGCATTTCCAAGTGGCGACATCGAGTCGGCATAATTGAAAAACTCCTTAAAGCCTGGTACACCGCTGCCTGCGGTTGTCCAGGTAGGAGATTGCGAAATTGTATTTACACGCACCTTTTTCGCTTTCCCATAATGGTATCCAAAACTACGCGCAACCGATTCGAGCATGGCCTTAGCTTCTGCCATATCGCTGTAATCGGGGAACGTGCGCTGTGCGGCAATATAGCTCAAGGCCACAACCGATCCCCATTCGCTGATGGCATCGAGTTTAAATGCTGTTTGCAAAACACGGTGCAGCGACATAGCCGAAACATCGAGTGTTTTATGGAAGAAATCGTAGTTCAAATCGGTATACGGACGTGCCTTGCGCACATTGGGCGACATGCCGATAGAGTGCAGCGCAAAGTCTATTTTACCGCCTAAAATCTGCATCGATTCGGTAAACAGCTTATTCAAATCTTCGTCGGAGGTTGCATCAGCCGGAACAATCTGCGCATTGCATTTGGCCGCCAGCTTATTGATCTCGCCCATGCGCATCGCAATCGGTGCATTGGTTAAAACAAACTGAGCTCCTTCTTCGGCAGCGCGTTCGGCTACTTTCCATGCAATACTTTGCTCATCAAGAGCTCCAAAGATTATTCCGCGTTTCCCGTTTAAGATCTGTGTCATATGTATTTTGAATGTTGGCTCAAAAGTAAACAAATTAGGACTGATTTTGCAGCATGAGCGCCTTGGCATTCATGCGCGCCTCATCCGACAAGGCTTTTCCACTTAGCATGGCGGCAATTTCATCGATACGTTCATCGCCGGTTAAGCGCTGAATTTTTGTCTCGGTGCGTTTGCCATCGCTGCGTTTTATTACGTTGAGGTGATCTTCTCCTTTTGCAGCAAATTGTGCAAGATGGGTGATTCACAACACCTGCATGCGTTTTACCATTTGCTGGAGCAGCTCCCCAACAGCATAGGCTACCGCACCCGAAACGCCCGTGTCGATTTCGTCGAACAGAATTGTGGGCAACGCGATCGATTCGGCCATGATTTTCTTGATGGCCAACATCACACGCGACCGTTCTCCGCCTGATGCGGTTTTGGAAATATCGGTTAGCGCGCTCCCGGCATTTGCCGAAAAAAGCAAGGCCACACGTGTATTTCCGAAGCGGTCGAAGCCCTCTGTTCGTTCAAGCTGAACTTCGAAGCACACATTGAGCATACCAAGCGATTTGAGCAACTGCACCATCGATTTCGAAATGTCCGATATGGATTTTTCGCGCAATGCATGCAAGTTGTCTGCTTGCTTTGTTAGAACCATGTGAAGCTTATTTACCTCGCTTTCCTGTTCCTGAATCGTTGCTTCGAGCGAATCTGCAGTGCAAAGTCGTTCGGTATACGCATGCTGTAAAGCAAGAAGTTCGGCTTCCGATTTCACCCGGTGTTTATGCAGCAAGCGGTTTATGGTGTCAATCCGTTCGGCCAGTTGTTCGATTCGCAAGGGGTTCGATTCGCAACGTGCGGCTTCGCGACTCAACTCAAACGATACATCCGAAAATAACGCATTCAATTCGGTCAGCTTCCCGGCCAACGGTTCCAATTCGTTACTTAGGTGTTCGGCCTTACGAATCAACTGCGCCAATGTTTTCAAACGATTCTGAATTCCCTGCGTTTCATCGTCGGCCATATGCACAGCCTGCGATAGAATCTTACCGATTTCGGAAGCGTTGTTCAGCCAGCGGAACTCGTCCTCGGCACGCTGCAATTCACCATCCTGCACCTCGGCCTTTTCAAGTTCATCGAGCTGAAATCGAATGAAATCGTATTCGCGCGCAACAGCTTCCTGCTGCGCCTTGAGTTGCCTTAACAACTTCTCTGCTTTGGTCCATGCATTGAAGTCTTGTTCAAACAATTTTTGCTGCTTCAACGCTCCGGCCGGGCCATCGATGAATTGAATCCGAAATGCATCCTGGTTAATCAGAATGGTATCGTGTTGTCCATGAATATCAACCAGCAAGCATCCAATCTGTTTGAGTTGCTGCAGATTTACCGGCGTATCGTTTACAAACGCGCGCGATTTTCCGCCCGGCGCAAGTTCGCGTCGTAGGATGCATTCTTCACCCAGATCGAGGTTATGTTCCTCAAAAAAAGCCTGCACCCCATCGCCGGTTGAATTGAATCTCCCTTCAACGATGCACTTTTCGCTTACGTTCTGGATTCCTGCAGAATCGGCCCGCTCACCAAGCAGTAAATTCAAGGCGCCCAGGAGAATCGATTTCCCGGCACCGGTCTCACCGGTAAGAATTGTAAAGCCCGAACGAAAATCGAGATCGAGACTTCGAATTAACGCATAATTACGTACCGAAAGGTGCACTAGCATGTCCCGAAATTACAACGATTCGTTGCAGAATGTAGAGCCTGCCAAGGCATTTTCTGACAGGAATGTTAACAGCGCTTGTGAATAATTACGCTACGCAGCTGAGCGCTAAACCCAATGTTTTTTTGTGGTATTTGCTACCTACCTGATATTGGAATTATTTTGAAGTAAAAGCTGCTAAAACCGACCGATTTTCGTTCTTTGCATATATGTTGGAAGCACTCGACCGTATGTTGCTGCTGGGCGAAAACCAGGAGGTGGAGTACAAGTTTGAATTGAACTCCTCGCGCCGAATCGCAGCAACACTTTCGGCTTTTGCCAATACAGGCGGAGGTACAATTCTGGTTGGCGTGAAAGACAACGGTGCTGTTGCGGGCATTCGCCTCGATGAAGAGGTATATGTATTGGAGGCGGCAGCATCTGTTTATTGTAAACCCGAAGTAAAACCGCAGCTTTTTCGACACGATATCAAAGGAAAGGCTGTTCTCGAAGTGGTTGTGCCCGAAGCCGAAGCAAAACCTGTATTAGCTGAAACAGAACCTGATGCATGGAAAGCCTGGGTGCGCTACGGAGCCTCAAACCGACTGGCTTCGCCCGTGCATCTCGAATTGTGGAAAATGAGTGATGTACGCGAACGGCCATCGGTATATTCAACGCGCGAACAAAAATTACTTTCCATATGGCAGCAGCATAAATGGATTTCATTGAATCAGGCGGTAAAATTAACCCGCTTGCCACGCCATACCGTTGTGCGCACCCTGGCCAGCTTTGTGCGTTGGCAAATTGTGGAAATTATTGCCGAAGAGAGCGGCGGATTTGTTTTTGGTTTGGTGGATGAATGAATGCGCCGTTAATAAAAATCGTTCAATTTTGAACACTAACGCAACACAACAAATCGCTGAACGCCAATCTTGCCTTTGAATCTAGCTATTAAATTGTATATACCGGGTTTGAAATTGGACGTATTCAACTGAAATGTATCTGAATCTGTATGTGAATCGCATACGATTCTGCCTTTTGCATCAACTACAGTAAAAGTAACGCCTCCGGCATCGGTAAATCGTTCTAATTTTACCTGAAGCAAGTCATCAGCAGGGTTAGGGAAAATGTTTATCGAAATATCCGTTGGATTATGGGTTGTTTCGGGATTTTCATTGCTGTAAATAAAAATGTTGTCGAGAAACAGATTGCTGCCAAGGTCATTAATTGGTTTGTACCTGATTATAACAGACGCTCCACCGATGAGCGGAAGCAAATCGATTTTAACTTTTTTCCAGTGTTGTGGGGCAAAAGGTTTAAAATTAACCCACGATGTATCAAATGAGGCCAGTTCGCTTCCTCCTTTGTAAAAAACAGAATTCCAAGATTGACCACAATCATCAGAAATTTCGACATTTAGCGAATCAGACAAGGTATTGCTTCTGAACCGGTATGCATAACTGAAACTAAACATGAGCGAATCAGACGATGCAGGAACTTCAATGAAAGGTGTGTACAAATAATCGGCGGTATCGCGCAAGGCATTGTTCAACATTTTGTAATAGCCCGAATAATTGCTATTGCTCAATCCCGCTGTACGTATGGTATCCCAGGTGAGTTTGTAATCTCCGTTGGTTACGAATAAATTATTGCCGCTTAGATCGTTGTACTCAAACGTCTCTGCAAAGGGAAGGCTAACTTCGGGCCGTACATTTATGCGATGCACGCGGCTATTATTTAGCGTTTCGTATTCGATTACATCAATCAGTAGTGAGGCTTCGGCTTTAATTTCTAACCATCCCGCAGATAACGCAATCGGACTGCTGTAAACCGTATCGCGCTCGCCGGCGGCCAATGTTCCGGTGTATTCAATTACGTCTTCGGTTCCTCCAAGTAATCCAACCCGAATACCCGCACCCGAAAATTCGGCAGTTCCGGCATTTTGGAGAACAATGCCCAAGGAATAATTTCCCTGACACGTGAACGTAGGTGCGAGGATTTCAGCGATGGCAAGATCG
>JBKCFX010000194.1:0-1495 GCA_046303595.1 Bacteroidia bacterium | reverse complement strand
CTCACGTTCTTCTTCAAATACCTTTACATAAGGATTACCAAATCGGGCTGTTACGTTCCAATCGATGGTGCGAATATCGTCGCCCTGTTGGTATTCGCGCACTTCACTAAACGACATACCGCGTCCTTTAAAAGCGCTGTGGTATTGACCCGAGAACAATTCGGCCGACAAGCCGCGGCTTTTAATTTCGAGTTTGCGTACTTTTTTGAGGATATCGTTGGTGGTCATCGTTCAAACACAGGTTCGTCCAAATGCGTTTACACTGGCTTCAATTATGGAACTTCAACGGTGTTGAGGATTTCGGCGATGATGTTTTCGGTCGTAATATTTTCGGCTTCGGCTTCGTACGTAAGGCCAATGCGGTGACGGAGCACATCGAGGCAAACGGCACGCACGTCTTCGGGAATTACATAGCCACGGCGACGGATAAATGCATACGCTTTTGCAGCAAGTGCGAGCGAAATTGATGCACGCGGCGATGCCCCGAAGCTGATGAGCGGCTGGAATTTCGCCAGTCCGGCTTCGGCAGGAAAGCGCGTAGCGAAAACGATACTTACAATGTAGTTCTCGATTTTCTCGTCCATATACACCTCGCGTACAATCTGTCGGGCGCGGATAATCTGTTCTGGACTCACCACTTTAGCCGGCTTGGGGAATTCGGCGTTTAGGTTTTGGCGGATGATTTTGCGTTCGTCCTCACGCGATGGATAGGTGATAACGATTTTAAGCATGAAACGATCGACCTGCGCTTCGGGCAGCGGATAGGTTCCCTCCTGCTCTACCGGGTTTTGCGTGGCGAGTACGAGGAAAGGCTCGGGCAGTTTGTGCGTGGTATCGCCGATGGTAACCTGGCGCTCCTGCATGGCTTCGAGCAAAGCACTTTGCACCTTGGCCGGGGCGCGGTTAATTTCGTCGGCAAGGATGAAATTGGCGAACAAAGGCCCTTTGCGCACAGTGAATTGTTCCTGCTTTTGGTTATAAATCATGGTACCTACTAAGTCGGCAGGCAAGAGATCGGGGGTAAACTGGATGCGCGAGAATTGGGCATCGATGGTTTGCGCCAGCGATTTGATTGCCAGCGTTTTTGCCAGGCCCGGAACACCTTCTAAAAGTAAGTGGCCATTGGCCAACAAACCTATCAGCAGGCGATCGACCATGTATTGTTGTCCTACAATTACCTTATCGAGTTCGAGTTTGAGCAATTCGATGAAGGCACTTTCACGTTCAATTTTCTCGTTAATCTCGCGAATATCAGTCATACGTTATTCAAAAAATTGTGCGCAAAATAAACGCAATGCGAGGCATTGGTCAAGATGCAAAATTTTAAAAAATGTTAATTTGGAATGAAAAGATTCTTGTGCAATGATATAGATATTTTATGCCCAAGGATGATGGCCTAAAGGAGAGAATATCAACAAAGAATTAACGGAATGGTCGCGTTTGAAAGTTTGAAAGTTTGAAAGTTAAAAGTTGGGAATATCCCTAACCGGACTTT
>JBKCFX010000193.1:0-6702 GCA_046303595.1 Bacteroidia bacterium | reverse complement strand
TTGAAGATGAGGGCGTTTTTTATAATGTAACCCTGACTCATAATTTAAAGCCGCAAGTTAAATACTAATTCTGAAGAACGAGCTGAATTGTATTGCGACTTTTTTGTTCAAGCAGAATATTTTTACCGGATGTATGCGAACCCATTAGTTCGTCGGTATAATTGCGGATGGTAAGCAATTCGCAGGCTTCGTTGTAGCGCACCCGGTAACGATCATTGAGCGATTCGCGAAATGCATCAATCTTACCTTTCTCATTGTTGAGGCACAGCGAAAAATTGAGTGCCGAATTTTGCATCAGATTTACTTTGATGCGCCGCTTTGCAATTTCACGAAATATCTCGCTGATATTTTCTTCGATTATAAATGAAAAGTCGCGCGGCGAAATCGAAACCAGCACCTGTTCCGGCTTGCGGATAAAGGTTGGCTTATCGTTTCGTTGCGTGGTATTTCCAATTAATGTTCCTGCTTCAAGTGGATTTAAGAATGATTTTACGCGCAGCGGAATATTTTTATTCTGCAAGGGCTTAATTGTTTTGGGATGAATTACGGTAGCACCATAATACGTCATTTCGATGGCATCGTAATACGAAATTTCATTGAGCAATTCGGCCTGTGGAAAAATGCGTGGATCGGCGTTTAAAACACCGGGAACGTCTTTCCAGATGACAACTTCGCTCGCATTCAGACAATATGCAATGATGGAAGCCGAATAATCGGAACCTTCGCGACCTAAGGTAATGCTATTGTTATCGGATGTTGAAGCAATAAACCCCTGCGTAAGCATTAAAAAACCAGGCTTTTGCGTTCTTAATTTGGAATATTTAGCCTGAATTTGTGATTCGGTAATTTTCCAATCGACCTGACCTTCACGGAACGAATCATCGGTGCGAATTAAATCGCGTGCATCGATCCATTCGCATGGAATTCCTGAAGCATTTAAATACGCAGCTACAATGCGCGTACTGAGCAATTCGCCAATGGATACAATTTGGTCGTATTCGTAATCATAATTTTTCAATTGAGCCTCTTCGGCTACCCAATAAATTTCGGCAATCAGCGAATCGATCGCATCTAACACCGGCTTCGCAGAGGGAAACAATTCAAGAGCAATTTGATAATGCTGCTCTTTTAATTGAGAAATCAGCAAATCGATATTCGGTGCCTTACCGAGAATTGCCTCCGTAATTTGTTCGAGTGCATTGGTAACCTTGCCCATTGCCGAAATTACGATAACATTTTCGGGCCTACTATGCGCCCGAATTATTTCACACACATTCCTAACACCTGCCGAATCTTTTACCGAAGCGCCTCCGAATTTAAATACCTGCATTTAATTGTTCCAATTGTTCGCGGGTAAATTTACAGTTAATCCATGTGGGGTCGAGTAATGCGCCAAAATTTTTATAAAAACCAATTGCCGACTCATTCCAGTCGAGCACTTGCCATTCGAGCCTCCCTGCATTTTGCTCGGCTGCATACCGAATTGCGCGTTGAAACAATGCCTTTCCAATGCCTTTATTTCGATGTGTTTCGGTTACGATAATATCTTCAAGAAAGATACAGCGTCCTTTCCACGTCGAATATTTGGTATACAAAAGCGCTATGCCAACCACTTCATTTTCGAGCCGAGCGACATAGCATGTGAAAATTTTATTGGAACCAAATCCGTCTTCCAGAATATTTTCAGTGGTTAGAACAGCCTCTTCGGGTGCACGTTCGTAACGGGCGAGTTCGCGAATTAAGCCAGCGATAGCTGCTGCATCAGCGGGTAGAGCGTCTTCTACAGCGAATGTTTGCTTCATGAAAATTTAAACATAAAAAAAGGCTGTCGGTTATGACAGCCTCTGAATGAATTTTAAATGCGCATTATTTAATATACCCTTCATCATTGGTGCCTAAAGATGCCCAATATGCCTGGCGATCTTTTTCTTTACGACGGCGAAGAATCTTACTCTGCGATTGAAGGCCATTTAAAATGAATTGCATGGTGTTTTTAGCAGCATCTTTTTCCTTGCCCTTCAGATTAAATTCTTTAATGCCTGCATTCAAGATCTCTTCGGTAGTGTAGAATCGCGGTTCGGAAGCAAATGTTTTAAATATCAATTCCTGATAAAGTTCTTTTTTAGAAACTTTTTTCGGAGCGACTTCAACTTTCGCTGGTGCTTTAGCTGTTTTTGCAGGAGCTACCTTTTTAGAATCTTTCGCGACAATTTTTTTAGTAGAAACAACTTTAGCAGGGGCGGCTTTTGCGACTTTGGCCTTTACGCCTTTTTCTGCAGGCTTTGCTTTAGAAACTTTTGGAGTAGCAGGCTTTTTCACATCAGACTTCGCTGCTTTTGGAGTCTTTGTTGTGGATGCAGCGGCCTTTTTTACATCCGCTTTCGCCGAATTCGATTTAGGAACTTTATTATTCGCAGTTGATTTCGTTTCAGGTGCAGTTGATTTGGCTTCAGATGCAACAGTATCAGATGATTTTTTACCAACTACAGAAGGTTTTCTTCCTCGTTTTGCTCCGGAAGCAGTTGCTTTTTTGCTAGATTTTTCGCTCTTTTTAGTGGCAACTGCTTTTACGTTTTCTGCGGAATTCGCAGCCAAGTTTTCGATCTTTTTACCGGGCTTACGACCACGTTTTACACCTGTTTTAGCAGGAGCGCTTTGAGCTTTACCCAATCCAATCGATGCATCATTTGATACTTTATTTGCAGCTAATGGCTTGCGCCCTCGTTTTTTACCCTTCTGTGCAGATGCATTAGAACCTGCAGATACAAGCATTTCTGATTTGGACTGTGCAATCTGAAGTTTTGGTTTACGACCGCGTTTTTTACCGCCGACTGCAGATGCAGGAGCATCGGACGATTCTGTTTTTGCCGGCCTACCTCGTTTTTTAGGCGCTGCATTTGCCGCTTCTGTTGTTATTTTTTTTGTTGCGGGGCGCCCTCTTTTTTTCTTAACTGGAGAAGGAACACCCATTGCCACCGATTCTGCATTCGTCGTTCCGGATTTCTTTTCGCGACCATTTGAAGCGTTACCAATTTTAGCCAAAATTGCACGAATATGCTTTATTCGCTCTTCGGCTGTTGCCAATTCATTGGAATAAAATGATCGTAGCTCATTAATTTCTTCCGCTGAAAACTGAATTGTTTTTGACATATATTTTTTTTAGCAAAAATATAAAAATATTGATACGTGCAAGTATTTATAAATCAATTATTAGAATTAATTAAAATAATTGCTTTAATTCTCATTAAAAACATCTGTTAATGTACTTGATAATTTTATTTCCTGAATTAATTAATATAGGTTTCTTTAAGCAATTGCACCATTGTGGAAGCGGTTCTGGATGACGATCCAGGTTTGCCGCACAACACTTTAAGTTCTTGAAAAGAATTGATTAAAAACTCCTTTTGACTGGTATCTGAGAGTAATTTTTGAAGCTCTAGTTGTATTTGATTCGCATTCATTTCATCTTGAATTAATTCTTTTACAATCGGTTTGTTGAGGATTAAATTCACCAACGAAATATAGTTTACATGAATTAATCTGCGGGCAATCCAATAGGATATTTTACTGCCTTTGTAGCAAACCAACAGCGGAATATTAAGCAATGCCGCCTCCAGTGTTGCAGTGCCCGAAGTAACAATAGCTGCATCCGCATTTTTCAAGACTCCATACGTATTTCCAACTATAAGCAATACATTGGCTTTCCCAATAAGGGACGAATAAAATTCTTTTTCAACCGACGATACAGCAGCAATAACAGGAAAATATTCATCATTATTTTCAATGGCCTTTAGCATCTCGGGTAGCATTTTTTTAATCTCTTGTTTTCGGCTTCCGGGAAGCAAGGCAATAATCTTTTTATCGACGGGCAACCCCGCAGGCCTCTCCTGTTTTATATTTTCAAATGCATCTAGCAAAGGGTGGCCTTCGTAGTGGACATTCATGCCAAACTGCGCATAAAACTGTTTTTCAAAAGGGAGGATGACGAACATCTCATCTACATATTGTTTTATGAGCTTAATCCGATTTTGTTTCCAGGCCCATATTTGCGGCGATATGTAGTAAAATGTTGTAATTCCAAGTTTCTTTACATAGGGTAGTATTCGCAAATTAAATCCCGGATAATCGACAAAAATTACCACATCGGGTTTCCATGCTTTAATATCGTGCTTACAAAAGCGAATATTTGCAGCTATTGTTTTCAAATTAGCGACGACTTCAACAAATCCCATAAAAGCAAGATCGCGGTAGTGTTTTACCAAGGTTGCTCCTTGTTGCTGCATTAAGTCGCCCCCCCAGGCTCTAAAGATGGCCGCTTTATCGTGAACACGAATTCCGGCCATTAAATTAGATGCATGCAAATCGCCTGATGCCTCACCCGAAATGATGTAATATTTCATCAAAGGCAAAATAACAACAATTCATCGCTGCATGCATTGTTTAACGAAAGTAATTTGTAGGATAAAATATTCTAAAGAAATTCAGTAGGTTTGAACGATGAAAGTAAGCTTTCTGGGCACAGGAACTTCGCAGGGGGTACCGGTTATTGCATGCAACTGTAGAGTTTGCAGTTCCGACGATTTGCGCGATAAGCGCTTGCGTTGCTCTGTTTACATCGAATGGGATACGCACTGTTTGGTTATTGATACCGGTCCTGATTTTAGACAACAAATGCTGCGCGAAAAGATCAAGCGGGTTGATGCTGTTCTGTACACACATGAGCACAAAGATCATTTAGCGGGACTCGATGATATTCGGGCATTTAACTTCATGCTCGGGAAGCATATGGATATTTATGCGGGGAAATATGTAGAGGAGGCAATACGCAGAGAATTTGCATACATTTTTGCCGAAGATAAATATCCGGGAATTCCGCTAATTAATCTTCACGCAATCGAGAACAAACCTTTTCAGCTATTGGGAAAAACAATAATACCAATCGAAGTTTCACATTATAAATTACCGGTATTTGGATTTCGTATAGATAATTTTGCCTATATAACAGATGCCAAAACAATAAGTGAAAAAGAGGCAGAGAAATTATCGGGAATTGATACGCTCGTTATAAATGCTTTACGCAGAGAAACGCATAATTCGCATTTTACGCTTGATGAGGCTCTCTTCTTTATTCAAAAGGTTAAACCCAAACAGGCTTATTTAACGCATTTGAGCCACCAAATGGGACTTCATAGCGAAACAGAAGCCGAATTGCCTCAGGGTGTAAACATTGCTTACGACGGACTAAAAATTATTCTATAATCTATACTAGAATAGTGGCAATTGCAAATTCTCAAAGAATAAAAAGCACGTTTATACTAGGATTCTGAAAATTGGTGGTGAATACATCAAGCCATTCTAAATTGGCAACAAACCTAGGTAAAAACCATAAATCTTCCACGAAACTGACGCTTCTTACCCGATTGGTCGTAGAAGAATATTTTATAGATGTACATTCCAGAAGGAACAATAGTCCCCGCAACGTCCTTTCCATCCCATCCTTGACGGTATTCTTTTGTTTCGTAGATTAAATTCCCCCACCGATCAAAAATCTGCATCTCAAACGTTGTATCAAAGATTCCGGTGGTTACGAAATTAAACGTATCATTAATATTATCGCCATCTGGAGTAAAGGCAGTTGGAAAAAATGTATTCAAAAAGAAATCAATTGTGATTTGCTTTGTAACGGAATCTTTGCATCCAAACTGGTTTACCGCTGTTAATTCAACATCAAAGGTGCCCGAACTTGGAAATATATATTGCGGTTCAAATACATCTGAACTATCGCCCGATCCAAAATCCCAAATAAACTCAGTTGCAAATTGGCTTAAATTGATAAACGTTATCGTAGGGAAAATACCGGTTATTGGATTTTCGTCGGGAGAATATAAAAAATCGGCCGACAAACTATACCTGAAGTCTGGCACTAAAGCCGAATCGCGAAAGGCACAACCGGCAGGATTCGTAACCGTAAAACTATACATTCCGGTTACAAGTCCGGTAATTGTATCGTTGTTTACCGTTTGTGCAGGCGGGTTCCAATAATATTGAAAATCTGCCGGCGGAACAGGCATGGTATTCTGGTTTGCAAACAAGTATATTCTGCCCTTTCCGGAAGTGCACGTGTCAGAAACAATCTCAATGCCTACATCAAAACCACCGGCGTCTTCGACTTGAAACGTATCTGTTTGTATGCAACCGTTTTGATTTTCGACCGTCACCCAGTTAGTGCCATAAGGCAATTGATTCACCGCAATGGGATTTACAAAAGCTGCCGGACCTGATCCCAGACCTGATGGTTCCCAATTAATTGTGAATAAATCGGTCGGATTTACATTTGCAATATCGAGGGTAATTCCGCCATTGTTATTTGGGCAGGTTGCATCAACCGGATTCAAAAAGCTTAAATCAAAAGCAACGATATTGAAGTTAACCACCTCTGGATTTGCCGCCACATTGCCGCAAAGATCAACTACCTGGCCAACTCTCCACATCGAATACACCCCGCCGATATTCAGCGGATCGTTCAGCACCATTACAAAGTCTTTTTCGTAAGTACCGCCGTTTGCACAGGCCTGTCCAATTACAATTAAAATTTCAAGTGTATCGCCAAGCGGCTTTATTAAAACAAAAACCTCTAAATATACGGATTCACAAACAAAAAAATCGTCAAAAATGAAGTTAAAAAATTTTGCACCCCAGGAA
>JBKCFX010000192.1:0-6418 GCA_046303595.1 Bacteroidia bacterium | reverse complement strand
CCTAGGTCGCTGTATTTGTATTCGGGATTCCGCGTGGTAACTTCGCATGCCGCCAGTTGCATCAGCATCGAATCGGGGTAGTCGTAGCGCAGGTATAGATTTTCGGCCACCTGCAGCGGAAAGGAATCGGAACGCTCGCTGCGGTAATACTTGCGGCGTTTAGCTTCGCTCGAAACGGTTTTGGTGTAGAACGGAATCCATGCGGGCAATCCTGCCTGATGCGCCAACAAATCGCGCAAGCGCAATTGTCCTTTGTTTGTGAGATTCATCGCTGGGATGTAATCGCCCACGGTTTTATCTACATTGATGAAGCCTTCATCCACCAGTTTCATAATCGACACTGTGGATGCGGCTACTTTAGTGATGGAAGCAATGTCGTACAAATCGGTTTCTTCGACGGGATGCGTAGGCGCGTAGGTATGAAAGCCGAAGGTTTTGTTGTAAAACACCTTGCCGTCTTTGGCAATCAGCAATTGGCAGCCGGGTGTTGCTTTTTGGCGGATCGCATACCGTGCAATCGAATCGACGCGGACTAAGTCTGCCGATTGGATTCCCAGTTCTTCTGGAATGGTAAACTTCAATCTGCAGGCATCGGCGGTTTGCAGTCCATCGCCGAATTTATACTTCCCTGCGTTTACTGGCATTTGGCCGTTGGCTTTGATGCCTCCAAAAATGAGTTGTGCACTTAAATCCTGGCTGTTCTTGTTGTCTTCGAATGCCTGGATCAATCCTTTCGGAGTGGCTGCATCACCCAGTTTTTCGAGTGCATACGGATTTGCAAAATGACAGAGAATAACCCGTGAACGCTTATTGAGCGCAGCCACAAACTGACTCACAGCGGCGTTAATTCCGGCGCTTTTATTCATCGAGTTTTTCGGATTGTGTACTGAAACAATCACTACATTATAAGGCTTCAGCTTTTCGAGTAAGGCGTTTTGCTGCGCTCCGAGCTGGTCTTTATCGACCGCGAAACCTTTTACCAATGCGTATTGATTGAGCGTTTTCTGAAATGTATTGTTCACATTACCATCGATCGCAATAGAGGCTATACGCAATGAATCGAGTCCGCGCAAGGGAATACAATTCTTGTTTTCGAGCACACACAAAGAAGCTTCGGTTAACTGCCTGCGCAAGAGTTCGGCTTCGCCCGTATGCAAGTCGTCATAAAGATTTTTGATCGCCACATCCTGCTTCTTGTTTAATCCCATCCAGTATTTGGCTTCCAGAATCTTGCGGCAACGGCGGTCGATTTCTTCTTGGGTAATTTGCCCCTTCTCGATGGCTTTTTTGAACTCAGCAATGGCCAGCGGAACATTTTCCGAAAAAAGCATCACATCGTTTCCGGCAAGCAGCGCCTTTACATCGGCAATGCCCGGTTGATTGGCCGCTGCCACGCCCTGCATGTTCAAGGCATCGGTAAAGATGAGCCCTTTGAATCCCATCTGATCGCGCAGCAAATCGGTGATGATTTTTTTCGATAGGGTAGAAGGCTGATTTTTCGTTGAATCGAGCGCCGGAATGTACAAGTGAGCCACCATCATGCTTCCCAATCCTTTGGCAATGAGTTCGCGGAAGGGATACAACTCAATAGAATCGAGGCGCTCGCGGTTGTGCTTGATGATAGGCAAAGCCTTGTGCGAATCGGTATCGGTATCGCCATGGCCGGGAAAATGTTTTGCATTGGCCAGCACCTTGCCATCCTGCAAGCCCTTCATGTAAGCGAAGGCTTTGGCGGTAACGTTGTATTTGTTTTCACCGAATGAGCGCATATTGATGACCGGGTTTGATGGATTGTTGTTCACATCGGCAACCGGCGCAAAATTCACGTGTATTCCCATTCTACGGCATTGACGCGCAATTTCAAGTCCCATGCGGTACACCAGCGAATCGTTGCGAATTGCCCCCAAGGTCATTTGTTTTGGAAACGATTGCGTCGAATCGAGACGCATCGAAAGCCCCCATTCGCCGTCGATCGAAATCATCAAGGGTACATTCGAAATCTTCTGGTACGCATTGGTGAGTTTGGCCTCACGCAATGGACCGCCCTGCATGAAAATCAATCCACCAATTTGCTGGTTTTTAATGAGTCGCGTAATCTCATCCTGATGTTCCTTGCCTTTATTAGAATAGGCTGCCACCATGAACAACTGCGCCATACGCTGCTCGGGTGTGAGTTTTTGCATGAGCGAATCGACCCATTTTTTTCCGGCACCCAGAAAAGGCGGATCGATGGCTGCATTGGGAATTTTATGTGAAGTCTGCTCTACATGGCCGGCGAGACCAATAACAGCAAGGAGTGAAATGGCGAGAACCGATATGCGCAACATGGATTTCATACTACAAAAAAACGTTGAGATGTTGCTTTCGTTGCGCGGTGCTTGTTTTTATATCAACACAAAGGGGTTAAAAAGAATTTAGTTTATACCGTATTTGGTAATGCACATCAAAAGCAAGATTGAAGTAAAAGGTAGTTTTTAATGTAATCATTTACACCACTTTCGAGTTCTGTCAATGGTGCTTCAAATCCTATGCTTTTTATCTTCTGCATATTCGCTTCTGTGAAATACTGGTACTTATCGCGAATATCGGCCGGTGTATCGATGAATTCTATTTTCGGTTCCACGTGCATGGCCGAAAAAACGGCATGGGCAAGATCGAGGAAGCTACGTGCCTTCCCGCTTCCTGCGTTATAAATGCCCGATTGCGGACGGTTTTTCATCAGAAAGAGGCAGATTGAAACAATGTCCTTTACGTACACGAAGTCACGCAATTGCCCTCCATCTGCGTAATCGCTGCGGTGCGAGCGAAATAACTTTACCTTTCCTGTATCTCGAATCTGGTTGAATGCATGAAAAACAACCGAAGCCATACGTCCTTTGTGGTATTCGTTGGGGCCATACACGTTGAAGAATTTCAATCCTGCCCAGAAAAACGGCTGCTTTTCCTGCTTTAAAACCCAGCGGTCGAAATCGTTTTTCGAATCGCCGTATGGATTTAAGGGCTTGAGTTGCGCAACGATATCGTGCCGATCGTCGTAGCCCAGTTCACCATTTCCGTAGGTAGCAGCAGATGATGCGTAAATAAGCGGAAGTCCATACATCACGCAGCGTTCCCAAACCATTTTCGAATAATTCAGATTTAGCTTGTCGAAAATCTGCGAATCGAATTCGGTTGTGTCGGTACGGGCGCCGAGGTGGAAAATAAACTGAACCTGTTCGTGGTTTTCATCAAGCCAGCTATCGAGCCGATCGCGCGATACAAGTTCGACATAGCGTTTATCGATGAAGTTAGCAGCCTTATTTTCGTTGCTGAAATCATCGACCAAAACAAGATCGAAAAAACGTTCGTCGTTAAGTCCGCGTGCCAGGCACGAAGCAATAAATCCGGCTGCTCCAGTAATTACTATCATAATTTTCTTGCAGATGCAAAGGTATTTGAATTGGCGAAATCTTTACTTTGCAGCGATGTTGTTTTGGTCTGTTATTGTGTATGCCTTGCTTGGATTGGCCGGCGCTCCGGTCGAAACAAATTCTCGTGCGGGCGAATTTGCCGATACCCTTCAATGGGCATCAACAAAGAAACTTGTGTGGAGCGATTTCAAAGCCGATGCACCACGGAGTCGATTTGCGGCGTATACGTTTACCGTAATTACGATGGATTATTCCATCACGTCATCGGGTAAATCGTTGAAGGCTAATTTCAGCATCACTTCGGCGTTTAACCGCCAGAAGTCCTGGGTGAAAAATTCGCCCGAATCAAAATCCGATGCAATTCTGAGGCACGAACAACTACATTTCGATATAGCCGAACTCAGTGCCCGGAAATTGCGTAAGAAACTATCAGAAGTAAAACTTTCGCGCGAGCGGTATGCAAAGCAAATTCAAGCGGCATACGACGAAGTGATTGGCGCCGGCGATGCAATGCAACAAGCCTACGACGACGAAACAGAGCATGGATTGTTGCGGGATGAGCAGAAACGTTGGAGCGATAAAATAGCACGCGAACTCCTTGATTACATTGATTACTCAAAATAACAAAAAGATTACAGCATGATCGATTCATTGATAGCATTGGTTTCATTGATAGCACTCGAAGTAATTCTGGGCATTGACCATATCATTTTCATTTCAATTTTAGCCGACCGTTTACCGGAAAATCAGCGAAATAAACTCCGCATCTGGGGGCTGTCACTGGCAATGCTAATGCGGCTTGCCCTGTTGGCTTTTATTGCCTGGATTTTAAAACTTGATCAAACGCTTTTTACAATCGGTGAAATCGGCTTTTCGGGTAAAGGACTTATATTAATTCTTGGCGGACTTTTTCTGATTTACAAAAGCACGAAAGAAATTTACTACAAAACCGAGATGCATAATCACGAAGAAGCGCCACAAGCTAAAGGAAACAGTTTCGGTCGCTTACTCTCAGAGGTTATTCTTCTGGATTTGGTGTTTTCGGTCGATTCGATTATTACTGCCGTCGGGATGGTTCAAGAGCTATGGATTATGTATACAGCCGTTGTTTTAACCGTGGCCATTATGCTTGTGGCATCGAAACCAATTAGTACTTTCATTGGGCGGCATCCTTCTTTTAAAATTTTGGCGCTTTGTTTTTTGATGATGATTGGCGTTGCTCTTTTAGCCGAAGGATTTCATGTTGAGATTCCCAAAGGCTATATTTATTTTTCGATGGCATTTGCGTTTTTTGTTGATATAATTCAAATGAAAACCGTTGGGAAAATTAGCAGCGAAAAGCATTAAGCAGCATAAGTCGATTAAATTATATCCTTTTTTGATACCGAAATGTACTTGATAACAATGAAAAGCGATGGTTTGTATATCTCAAGAGCAGAATCATTTGGAATTAAAGACGCTTAAAGTTTCGGCCTAAGCAAATACAATGAGCCTTATAATTGATTTGGAAATACTATGAATGCGTGATATAAAATAGGCTTTTGTGCAATTGTTGACGGATTTCACTGGGGGCCGCCACTCCTCCTCCCCATACTGCAAAGTTACGATTTAGGATTCGCATTAGTCGTATATAAACGTTTAAAAACGGATAGCACAAAACCCGGGATATATGCACGTTCTTTTCCGGAACCATCGCTGTTCTTCGCTTCTCTGAGTGAACTACTCCCTATTTCTTAGACCAATAACAAGTATTTCTTAGTTTGTTTAAGATGTTTAAAAAGAGGGGGCCGGGGGAGACTCATAACTCGTTATTTTGTTAAAAACTATTTATGCTGCTCTAAGATACAGGTGGTCAGGCCTTTTTCGAGCGATGCCCTGATGCGGCCTCGCGTTGTATTTCTTGACAAATTTAGCGACTCCCTGATAAAGTTCCAAGCCGTTTTTTGCCGGATGTAGGTAGATATACTTTTGCTTGATTGTGCGAAACCATCGCTCTATGAATGCATTGTCAGTAGCTCTGCCCTTTCCATCCATGCTGATGAGGATTCCGTTAGTCTGAAGAAAACTTATCCAATGCTCGGATGTGTATTGGCTACCTTGATCAGAGTTCACTATTTCAGGTTTACCAAATTGATTTATCGCCTGTTGAAGAACTTCGGTTTGCGTTTCCTTATCAAGGCTATTGGATATCTGCCAGCCGACGATATATCTGCTGTACAAATCAATAATAGCAGTAAGGTACATAAAACCATTTTTCATAGGCACGTAGGTAATATCAATAGCCCAAACCTGATTAGGTCGAACGATGGATAACCCGCGGAGCAAATACGGACGAATGTATTTGGCCAAACCCAGCCGACTTAGATTCTTTTTGGGATAAATAGGTTCTAATCCCATTTTACGCATCAAACGACGAATACGCTTATCGTTAAAAACCATCCCCATCTGTCCGAGTTCATCCTGCATTCCTAGAACACCCAAGGTCGGATCTTCGATGAATAGGCGATCGATGATGCGCATCAAATGAAGATTTTCGGCTGACTCGCCTATGGGTTTATAGTACAGGCTGCTACGATTGATCTCGAGAATCTCACATTGCTTTCGAACGCTCAATTCAGCGCTTGGTTCCACCAACGAGATTAACTCTTTCATAGTCCGGCTTTCTTTAAGCTTTTTTTTAAAAAGTCATTCTCGACCTGCAACTGTCCGATTTGCTGAAACAGCTTCTCAACAGGCACCTCAGAGCTGTTTTCACTATGATGCTTTTCTGCGCCAAATGCGGCATCAGCATTTTCAATGAATTCACGCTTCCAGGAAGTGATTTGATTGGGATGAACCTCAAAGCGTATGGCTAACTCTGCAAGGGTTTGCTGTTCTTTCAAAGCTTCTATGGCCACTGTGGCCTTAAACTTTGATGAAAATTTACGTCTGCTTTTTTTCATGTTTACAAAGATTTAAGTGTTTGTCTTCAAACTTAATCATTGGTCTGAAATTATGGGAGTATTACA
>JBKCFX010000191.1:0-10973 GCA_046303595.1 Bacteroidia bacterium | reverse complement strand
CCTATGAAATAGCGCATACAAGGGTATTTGCTCGCAGGGAATTCTTGTTCCATTTCAAATTGCTTCAATTCGTCGCGAGAAAAAATAACCAAGCGTTTTACATCAGGGTATTTTTTAAGGATTATTTCCACCAGCTTCTTTCCTAAAGAACCTGTTCCACCAGTGATTAAAATTCGTTTGTCGTTTAATGGCATATCAGAAAAAGCTTACTCAAATTGAGATTTGTTCAAATGTAAAAGGTTCGTCGAAATATCCTGATACAAAAAGTTCATTTGTTTCGATTGGTAGTTTTACAACAATGGGTGGTAAAAGATTGTCTACAACATCGAATGCTGTTTCTGCACTTCGATCTCCAAGCCAATAATAGGTTTCATAGACTCCTGGTCTTAAGCTTAATCGGGGAAATTCGTAACGAATTTTTACTATGTCACCCGATTTAAAATATGGAGCGTTAATTTTATTTCGCTTTGTAGATGTCACAATATCGCGCGTTCTTCCAGATCTCAAAGAGATGCAAGACATTAATTCATTAACGGGATCATTAATTTTAATAGTCATTTCAATAACAACTCGATCTCCCTGAAAAAATTCATTTACTTCCTCCCCATTGCTATTGAACATGCGAATTTTCTCATAACGAACTTGGCCTGTTCCTCGTCTCACCGTTGCATCGTTTAGGGAGGAGGAATCGCTCAGTTTCACTTGCATGTTTTGTTGAACATAAGAACGAATGATAGTTTCTGTTGGACCATCTAAAAGCAATTGCCCATTTTTCAGCAATATCGCACGTGTGCACAAATCGGCTACGGCTCCCATGTTATGGCTTACAAACAGCACTGTACGGCCTTTATCGGCCACATCTTTCATTTTGCCTAGGCACTTAGCCTGAAACTCTGCATCGCCTACTGCCAATACCTCATCGATGATCAATATTTCGGGATCGAGATGCGCAGCAACAGCAAATGCCAAACGAACATACATTCCAGAGGAATACCGTTTTACCGGCGTGTCGATGTAGCGTTGTACCCCTGCAAATTCGACGATTTCATCAAATTTGGATTTAATCTCGGAACGACGCATGCCCAAAATGGTTCCGTTGAGGTAGATGTTATCGCGACCGGTTAAATCGGGATGGAATCCGGTACCAACCTCCAGTAAACTAGCAACTTTACCCTTCATGCGTATTTCGCCCGATGTAGGAGCTGTGGTACGCGAAAGTATCTTTAACAGGGTAGATTTGCCAGCTCCATTTCTTCCCACAAGACCAACAATTTCGCCTCGATTTACTTCAAAACCAATATTCTGTAGCGCCCAAACGTTGCCCGATGAAGATCCAATGGTTCGATCATTCTCGCCAATCTCGGAGCCCGACTTTCCGCACAATTTACGCAACATCGAACGCAAATCCTCGGTCAAGGTGGATGCTCCCACTTCGCCTAAGCGAAACATTTTCGAAACATTATCAACCTGAATTACCGGCTCCATCTTATACAGTATCCATAAAGTTACGCTCAGTTCGAGAGAAGAGCATCAATCCAACAATAAAACAAAGTATACTAAAAGCAATGCTATATCCCAGATACATGAGGTTAAAGCGATCTGTGCCCAACAATACATACCGAAAGATTTCTATCAAAGGACTAATCGGATTCCAGTTAAATATCCATTGCCATTTTTCGGGAAAGAAACTGGCCGGATAAATAACCGGCGTGGCATACATGAGAAACTGAACAGCAAAAGGAACTATGTTGCTTAAGTCGCGGTATTTTGTTGTTAATGAAGAAATAATGAGCCCAAACGACATTCCGGTAAACATCATTATAAGCAATAGAATCGGCAAAACAGCGATGAGATTCCATTGTATGTTGGGCGCATTGCCCGAAACCGCAAACCAAGCAATTACAGCAATTAAAAAGGCTAATTGCACCAGAAATTTAATCAGAGCAGAGATAACAGACGATAGCGGAACAATTAATCGTGGAAAATACACCTTTCCGAAAACAGAGGCGTTTGCCCGAAAGGTGGTAGCAGTGCGATTGATACAATCCGAAAAATAGCTCCAAGCAATAACGCCAATCAAATAAAACAATACAATATTATCGGCTCCGGTTTCGACTTTAGCAAACAGGCCAAAGATGACCAAATAAGTTAATGCGTTGAGAACCGGCGGAATAATAAACCAAAAAAAGCCAAGTAGCGTTTGCTTATAAACGGTAACGATGTCTCTTCGAACCAATAAAAACAACAAATCGCGAGAGGCCCAAAGCTCTTTCAGATTAAAATCGAAAAGTCCGCCTTTAGGCTTAATAACTAAACTCCAACTTGTTTTTTGCTCTGAATGAACCATGCCTAAACGACAAAACTAATCATTATTTAAAACGCTCGATGCCATCGATTTTTCCTCTTCAAAACGCGGCTTAACTCCTTCGTAAGTTGTTTTAATTCCTGCTTGTAATGTAATCTTCGCCTTCCAGCCCATAGCGTTGATGCGCGAAGAGTCCATGAGCTTTCTTGGTGTGCCGTCGGGTTTTTCGGTATTAAACACCAGTTCGCCCTCAAAGCCAACCGCTTCCTTAACCAGATTGGCCAATTCGCGAATACTCACATCTTCGCCAAAGCCCACATTTACAAACAACTCCTCGTTATGGTTCTGCATTAAGAACAAGCAGGCGGCTGCCAAGTCATCCACATGCAAAAACTCACGCAAGGGGGTTCCGCTGCCCCAAATTTCGACCTGAGCGGCACCGCTAGTTTTTGCCTCATGCATCTTACGAATCAATGCCGGCAACACATGCGAATTGTTAAGGTCGTAATTGTCGTTTGGGCCATATAAATTGGTAGGCATGGCCGCTATAAAGTTACACCCGTATTGCCTGCGATACGATTCACACATCTTAATGCCCGCAATTTTAGCAATCGCATAAGGTTCGTTCGTAGGCTCAAGCAAACCACTCAGCAAGTACTCCTCTTTTAATGGCTGCGGTGCCATTTTCGGATAGATACAGGACGAACCAAGAAACAATAATTTCTTCACACCTTGCTGCCATGAACTGTGAATGATATTGTTTTGGATCTGAAGGTTGTCGTATAAAAATTCGGCACGATAAACATTGTTTGCATGAATACCGCCTACTTTGGCTGCTGCCAGAAAAACATATTCGGGCTTTTCCTGCTCAAAAAAGTCGCTCACCTGCTCCTGGTTGCGCAAATCGAGTTCTTTAGAAGTGCGTCCCACAAGCTTGTGGTATCCTTCTGCTTCCAATGCCCTCCAAATGGCCGAGCCCACCATTCCGCGGTGACCGGCGACGTATATTTTCGAATCGCGGTTCATGCTCAAACGCTTTTGTGACCCTGTTTCATTTCGTGTATCAAGCGTTCGCGACGGAACAGTTCCAAATCGGCATGTACCATATCTTTTACCAGCGCATCGAAACTATATCGGGGTTTCCAGCCCAGTTTGTTTTTGGCCTTCGTTGGATCGCCTATAAGTAAATCGACCTCGGTGGGGCGGAAATAGGCCGGATCGATGCACAGTACTTCCTGTCCGATTTGTACGCGGTAGTCGGCATGCGCACATCCTGTAACAAATGCTTTTTCGTTAACTCCGCTGCCTTTAAACTCGATGGAAATGCCTGCCTCGTTGAAGGCCGCCTGAATAAACTCGCGCACAGTTCGTGTCTCGCCGGTGGCAATAACAAAATCTTCGGGTGTGTCAACTTGTAACATCAGCCACATGGCTTCGATGTAATCTTTGGCATGGCCCCAATCGCGCTTAGCATCGATATTTCCCATATAAATTTTGTCGGTCAAACCCATTGCTATCTGCGCCACACCGCGTGTTATCTTGCGTGTTACAAAGGTTTCTCCGCGGTTTGGGCTTTCGTGGTTGAATAGAATTCCGTTTACGGCAAACATGTTGTAGGCCTCGCGGTAATTTACCGTAATCCAGTAACCATAAAGCTTTGCAGCAGCATACGGACTGCGCGGATAAAATGGCGTAGTTTCTTTTTGCGGCACTTCCTGCACCAATCCGTAAAGTTCAGAGGTTGATGCCTGGTAAATCCGTGTTTTTTGCGTCAAATTGAGTAAACGCACAGCTTCAAGAATGCGCAGTGTGCCGAGTCCATCCACATTAGCGGTGTATTCGGGCTCGTCGAAGCTTACCTTTACATGGCTCATGGCTCCGAGGTTATAAATCTCGTCGGGCTGCACTTCTTGAATAATCCGAGTCAGATTCGAAGAGTCGGTTAAGTCGCCATAATGCAAGCGAAAATGAGCGTTATCGATATGCGGATCTTCGTAAATATGATCGATACGTCCTGTATTAAACAAGGAACTGCGGCGTTTTATACCGTGAACCTTATACCCTTTGTTGAGCAGAAATTCGGCCAGATAAGCCCCGTCTTGTCCCGTAATTCCTGTGATTAAAGCCGTTTTCAACAATATTCAAATTAGGCATCGAAATTACTAATTTTCTTTAATCAGTATTATTAAACTGATGGACTAAAATGTAAGCCTGCAATTAGCAAAATTAGGCCCGCATTACCAAGGCCTTCCGATGTAGCAATTAGGTAGATTTTCTTTTTTTAAGGCTCATCAACTTTATTCCTTCCAACACAAGTAAAAGCGCCAATACGCCTAAAACCATCGGCAAAAAATGCCCCCATCCCGGCCATTGCATATTGAATAGTTCGCTCAGAAAATCCAATCCCAAAATGCTTGCAAGCATTATTAATGCACTCAAGGGAAACATCAGTACTACCCAATTCTTTTCCCTCATCACCGAAATAAAGCTGCGTGTTGTCGATAAACTGCTGAGAATTAAAAATACATTCCCTACAATCAGCGTCGAAAATGCGATGGCACGCACCTCTCCATCGGTATGACCTTCGTTTAGCGTAGCAAAATAAACCATTAACACCGTTGCCAGCAGCAATAAACCCCGTACAACGCTGGCTAGGATGCTTTGCATTCCGAAAAATTTTTGCTCAATGCCTCGAGGCGCTCGGTCCATAATACCGCGCTCTTCCTGCTCCGACTCAAATGCTACAGAGCATACCGGATCGATAATCAACTCCATAAATACGATGTGCAGCGGCATGAGCAATACCGGTAAATCGGCCCAAAATGCGGGCAGCAATACCAAACCAATAATGGGAATGTGGATGGCAATGATATAAGCCATGGCCTTTTGCAGGTTGTCGAATATGCGCCGGCCCGATCGGATAGCTGCCACAATAGAAGCAAAATTATCGTCGAGCAACACCAGCGATGACGCCTCGCGTGCCACGTCTGTTCCTTTTTTTCCCATTGAAATTCCAATGTCTGCCGCTTTCAACGCAGGGGCATCGTTTACCCCGTCGCCGGTCATAGCTACCACCTCGCCCCGACTTCTTAAGGCTTTTACAATGCGCAGCTTCTGCTCCGGACTTACCCGCGCATAGACATGCACGCCGGCAATAGCTTCAACCAAAGCTTCATCACTTAATGAGCTGAGATGTGCCCCATTAAGCACCTTGTTGGGATTGGGTAATTTGATTTGTCGTGCAATACTGGAAGCCGTTGCCGGAAAATCGCCTGTAATCATCAACACCTTTATGCCCGCTCTTTGACATTCGGCAACTGCCGCCGGAACCTCGTCGCGCACCGGATCTTCAAACGCCAACAACCCGCAAAATCGAAAAGGAATTTCTGCCAATGTAGCGGGCAACGGGTCCGAAATTTTGGTATCGGCTTTCCCCACTCCTAAAACACGAAATCCTCTTTCGGCTAAGGCATGCATCTGCTGCATGATTTTATCCTGCTCCTGTTGCGGCAACCTGCATAAGCGAAATACCGCTTCGGGGGCTCCTTTCAATGCCATAAGATGTTCCTTGTTTCGCAAATACACGCGCGCCATTGCCAATGTATCGTTCGCAAAAGGATATTCGTGAACACAAATCCCCACATCGCTTGAAGCTTTTAATTCGGCCACTACTTCTGCAATGGCCTTTTCCATTGGATCTACAGGATGAGGGTGCGAGGCTAAATTCGCTATATGCAGCAGCTCAATTAAATCAACTGATGGGTCTTTTAGAAACGTATTCCTTTCCAGTATAGCATCCAAGGCTATGGCCGCTACCTGCATTTTGTTTTCGGTGATAGTGCCTGTTTTATCGCTACACAAAACCGTGGCCGATCCTAATGTTTCGATGGCCGATGACTTTCGTGTAAGTACCTGCTGTTTCGACAAACGCCAAGCCCCTAATGCCAAAAAAATGGTAAGTACCACCGGAAATTCCTCCGGCAAAAAAGCCATAGAAGCAGCCAGTCCATTGAGCAATGATGCAATGAAATTGCCTTTTGTAAAATAAAAAGCCAACACAACGAGCACGCTCAACACACCACCAATGATGAATAAGCGACGAATGAGCACTGCCATTTCGTTTTGCAGTCGTGTGCTGTCTTGCTCTATCGATTCAATGGCTTTGCCAATACTGCCAAAACGCGTATTGGTTCCCGTGTGTGTAACACAAACCTTTGCGCTACCGCTTACAACGAGGGTTCCGCTGTAAACATGTTGCGTTTCGTCGGGCTTATTCCCCATCGCACGTTTTTCAACAGACATCGATTCGCCGGTGAGGAGCGACTCATCTACGCACAAGTGGTTAGACTCAAGTACCAAGGCATCGGCCGGTACACGATCGCCTTCGTGAAGCAGCACTATATCATCGGGCACAAGTTCGCGGCCCGGAATGCGGATTTCGAGTCCGTCGCGCAGCACCAATGCCCTAGGCGAGGCCAGATTGCGTAATGCTTCGAGGGCACGTTCGGTTTTTCGGTATTGGTAAAAAGTGATGGATATTATAATTAAAGTCGAAGCCAGCAGGATGGCGCCCTCTCCTATTTCGCCCAAGACCATATAAAGTGTTCCGCAGGCAATGAGCAACAAGAACATGGGTTCGCGCATCACCTCAGCAACAATGCGCCAGATGGTCTTGGGTTGAGCTGTAGGTAGCTCGTTATGGCCATATTGAGTTAGACGTCTCGACGCCTCTTGCGTTGATAGTCCGGTCGAATGCATTACTGCAACTTTTGAAGAGCATTGAGGCTAAGTCGAAAATCGTGCATAATTTCCTGAACAACTTCAGCGGCCGGTTTAAGCGTGCGAATCATGGAGCTTACCTGCCCCACTTCAAGTTCGCCTTCATTCAAATCGCCTTCGAACATCCCTTTTTTTGCCCGGCCACGGCCCAGCATTTCGCTGAGTTCTTCGCGCGAGGCACCGCGTTCTTCGGCCTGCTGCACTCTTGCAGCAAAATCGTTGTGCAGCAATCGAACGGGAGTTAATGTTTTAAGCGAAAGGCGGGTATCGCCCTCAACCGAAGTGAGAATGCGCTCCTTAAATGCAGTATGTGCTGAGGATTCGGGTGTTGCAATAAATCGACTCCCCACTTGCACAGCTTCTGCGCCGAGGGCAAAACACGCGGCCATTTGTCGTCCGGTGGCAATTCCTCCTGCAGCAATAACAGGAATTTTAACCTGATCCACGATTTGCGGAATCAACACCAATGTTGTGGTTTCTTCGCGTCCGTTGTGCCCGCCGGCTTCAAATCCTTCGGCCACAATGGCATCAACGCCGGCAGCTTGAGCTTTGAGCGCAAATTTGGTATTGGCAATTACATGAACCACTACCTTTACCCCACGCTCTTTCAGCCAGGTTGTCCAGGTAGAAGGATTACCGGCAGATGTAAAAACCACAGGCACTTGCTCATCTACTATGGTTTGCATGTGCTCCTCGATATTGGGGTACAACAACGGCACATTCACCCCAAAGGGTTTTGAGGTGGCCGCCTTGCATTTTTGGATTTGTTGCCGCAAAATTTCGGGGTACATCGAGCCGGCACCGATGATACCGAGGCCGCCGGCATTGCTCACCGCCGAGGCCAGTTCCCAGCCGCTACACCAAATCATACCCGCCTGAATTATCGGATAATCAATGCTTAAGAGTTCGGTAATGCGTGTTTTCATGGTATCCGAAAGGTACAAAAACAGATGGGCGAGCCGCCAATAACCTAACAGATTGTTTATACTTTGTTAAAATCAGATGCACTCAACGGGTTGTATCATCGCTTGTAAAAATATAGCTTCGTTAAAACTGATTTTGATGGCGGCGCGTAAACCCAAACAGCAGAAAATTTTTGTTCTCGATACCTCGGTTATTCTTTACAACCATAGTGCAATCTACAGCTTTGACGATAACGATGTAGCAATTCCGATAACCGTTTTGGAGGAGCTTGATAACTTCAAAAAAGGGAATGACACCAAAAATTTTGAGGCCCGCGAGTTTATCCGCGAAATGGATCGCCTTTCGGGCAATTACAACCTTACCGAATGGTTGCCCATGGGTAAAAAGCTGGGGAGGTTTAAAGTGGTGATGAATACGCGCTTGCAGGGCTTGGATGCTGTGCGTATACTGGGCGAGGACAAAGGCGATCATCGAATAATCAATTCGGCACTGGCCTTAGCGGAAGAGAATAAGGACTGCAAGGTTATTCTCGTTACCAAGGATATTAACCTGCGTTTAAAAGCCAAATCGCTCAACCTAAACGCTGAGGATTTTGAAACCGGAAAAATCAAGGATGTTGATTCGCTCTATTCAGGTAAATCGATATTTCACGGCGTAAGTGTAGGTGTAATTGAGCAGATTTACAGCGAAGGCTTTTGCAAGCCCGAGGAGATTATGAACGAAGCGCCCATTTACAATCATTATTACATTCTGAAAAATGGGAAGCATTCGGTTTTGGCCTGGTATAACCCGGCAAGCGGGATGATTGAACGGGTAGAAAAAACGGCAGCCCATGGTATTCGTCCGCGCAATGCCGAACAGATTTTTGCGCTGCATGCTTTGATGAATCCCGAAATAAAACTGGTAACATTGCAGGGCGTTGCCGGTACCGGTAAAACACTTCTTGCCTTGAGCGGCGCACTGGAACAGAAACGTGAGTTCCGTCAGATTTACCTGGCAAGACCCATTGTTCCATTAAGCAACAAAGACATCGGTTATTTGCCGGGCGATATCAAATCGAAACTCAATCCCTACATGGAGCCGCTATGGGACAACTTGAAAATGATTCAGAACCAATGGGACGAAACCGACCGCGAATACAAGAAGATTACCGAGATGGTGGAAAGCGAAAAACTTATGATTACACCACTTGCCTATATCCGTGGAAGAAGCTTATCGAACATTTACTTTATTGTGGACGAGGCGCAAAACCTCACACCGCACGAAGTTAAAACCATCATCACGCGCGCGGGCGAAAACACGAAAATAGTCTTTACGGGCGATATATTTCAGATTGACACCCCGTATCTCGACACCCAATCGAATGGCTTGAGTTACCTCATTGATAAAATCAAGAACAACAAGCTGTATGCGCACATCACACTCGAAAAGGGCGAGCGCTCTGAGCTGGCGAATTTGGCAAACGAACTTCTCTAAAATTATTTCAGCAATCCTTCAACCGTTGCCATAATCTTATCGTAATCGGGCTCTACGCCAACTTCTGGAGTTAGCTCAACATACCGAATTTTATTGTTTTGGTCTACCACAAAAACGGCGCGGGCAAGTAACCCTTTAAATTTACCATTTACCATTTCGGCGCCATATTCTTCCGCAAAATCGCGGTAACGAAAATCCGAAACCGGAATAATATTGTTTAAGCCTTCGGTGTCACAAAAACGTTTAAGCGCCAATGGGATATCTTTCGAAATTACCAATCCTACAACACCTTCCTTCGCATTGAGGCGCTCGTTAAATGCGCGGCTCTCTTTCTGGCAAACGCCGGTTTCGATGCTGGGAATACTGATAATAACTTTTATTTTTCCTTCGAAATCGTACATCGAAGCCTCCGAAAGGTCGGTTTTTACAAACGTAAAATCAGCTGCGTTCTCGTTTACTTCGGGTAAATCGTCTATTAAATCAACGGGATTGCCTCCCATAGAGGTAGTGTTAAGTGGCATAGAAATAAATTTTGCGCAAACCTAATAAATTATTGTGCATGCTTAAATTTCATCGCATACCAATTTTTGATTAGATGGCCTTTCGTATATGCAAGCCCAACTTATGCCGTAGCATTCGAGCCAAATTCCATCAAATACGATTTTATAAATGGATCGAGCTCGCCATCCATTACGCCTTGAACATCCGATGTTTCCAAATCGGTACGTAAATCTTTTACCAATTTATAGGGATGAAACACATAATTGCGGATTTGCGATCCCCATTCAATTTTCTTCTTCGAACCTTCGATGGCGGCCGTGCTTTCTTGTCGGGTGCGCACTTCGATTTCGTACAACTGCGACTTTAAAAGCTGCATGGCCTTTTCCTTATTTTGCAGCTGCGAGCGGCTTTCCTGATTTTTAATGATAATGCCCGATGGTTTGTGAAACAAACGAACAGCCGTTTCAACCTTATTAACATTCTGCCCACCGGCTCCACCCGCTCGAAAAGTATCCCACTCAATGTCGGCCGGGTTTATCTGAATATCAATGGTGTCATCAATCAATGGATAGGCATACACCGAGGCAAACGAAGTGTGTCTGCGCGCATTCGAATCGAAAGGCGATATCCGCACCAAACGATGAACTCCGCTTTCTCCTTTTAAATATCCGAAGGCAAACTCGCCATCAATCTGGATGGTAGCCGATTTAATGCCCGCCACATCGCCATCCTGAAAATCAACTTCGGTTACTTTAAAGCCATGCTTATCGGCCCACATTTTATACATCCTAAACAGCATAGAAGCCCAGTCGCAGCTTTCGGTTCCGCCTGCGCCTGAGTTAATCGTAAGCACACAGCTTAAATTATCTTCCTTACCCGAAAGCATATTCTTGAACTCCAAATCTTCAAGCGCTTCAACTACCAGCGCATACTGCTGATCAAGTTCCTCTTCGGTAGCTCCTCCTTCTTTGAAAAAATCGAGCAATAC
>JBKCFX010000190.1:0-1258 GCA_046303595.1 Bacteroidia bacterium | reverse complement strand
GGCAGGCGTTCTTGCCGGTCCATTGGTAGGTCGTTTTTTTTCTGAACATGGTGCCCGGGTGATTAAAATTGAAAACCCATTTACGAGCGGTGATGTAACCCGAACATGGCGTACAGAGGCCGAAGATGAAGCAGGGTTAAGTGCGTATTACATTTCAGTAAACCAAGGTAAGGAGTCGACCATGCTTAACTTGAAATCGGCAACGGGCAAGGAGCAATTATACAGTATGCTTGGAGTTGCAACGATTTTACTGACCAATTTTCGTCCCATTGATCAGGAACGATTTGGAATTTCATTTGATGCTATCCGCAAACGCTTTCCGCAGCTTATAATTGGTCAGGTTGATGGGTTTTCGGCAGAAGATAACCGACCGGCTTACGATATTGTGTTGCAGGCCGAGAGCGGTTTCTTGGCCATGAGCGGCACAGTTGAAGGCGAACTTGTAAAAATGCCCGTTGCACTAATTGATGTTTTGGCTGCACAGCATTTAAAAGCAGGAATCTTAATGGCAATGCTAAACCGCCAGAAAACCGGCGAGGGCAGTCTTGTACGTGTTAGTCTGCGCGATGCTGCGCTGGCATCGTTGGTTAATCAAAGTGCGGCCTACCTGAAAACGAAAGTAAACCCGCAACCCCTTGGCTTATTGCATCCATTTATTGCACCATACGGGGAGTGCTTTGAAGCAAAAGATGGGAAACGCTTTGTTCTTGCGGTTGGCAGCGATGCACAATTTCAGAAATTACTTGAAATTTGTAAGATTGACCTAGCTGCGAATGCATCGAAATTTTCATCAAATAAACTGCGTGTTGAATTTAGAGACGAATTATTTAAAGAATTAGCTCCTGTTTTTAGAACCGAAGAAAGAGCGATTTGGATGGAAAAAATGCTTCAAACAGACATTCCTTGCGGTGCAATATTTACCTTATCGGATGTCTTTGAAAAACCAGATGCCCAATCGATGTTGATGCATGGTATAATCAATAATCTGGACGTAGTTAGCGTTAAAACATCGCCGATTCTTTTTGCATAAAAAAAGTCGGAACTTTGTCCGACTTTCGTGTGGTATGCCTTCAATTATTGATTGTAGAGCGAATCATCTTCCTCAAAATTAAAATCGTACAATTCTTCGCTTACCTTCCTAACATTTTTGGCAACTTCATTGCCTTTATCGTTTAGTTCAATGGTAAATTCAACAGTATCTCCATCTTTGATTTCATTAAAATCGCCTTCCATTACATCCAGATAATGGAAGAATAAG
>JBKCFX010000189.1:0-2470 GCA_046303595.1 Bacteroidia bacterium | reverse complement strand
GAAAGGCCCCGAAGCCAACGAAACGTTCTGTGTTTACAGCGATTGTGTGGAGCAGTTTAAGCTGGTAATTCACAACCGCTGGGGGCAGCGCATTTTCGAAACGGAGGATATCAATACCTGTTGGGACGGCACATTTAACGGTCAAGAGGCGCAAAGTGGCGTGTATGCATTTAATGTGTATTTGCGCCAGCTCGATGGAACAGTGCTAAATAAAACAGGAACTATTACGCTGGTAAAATAATGTGAATAGTGGCGATGTGTTTGTGAATAATCGAATCATTAAAAAATTAAAAATCAAACCATTTTTGGGATTAATTGGTGTGTTATTGCTTTTTATTTCGATTTCATTAAAAGGTCAGCAAGGGCAATGGACCTGGATGAGCGGTCCCAACGTATTTGCCGCAACACCGGGTGCGCCGGTTTTTGGAACACAGGGAATTGCTTCACCCGATAATTTACCCGCTGTGGTTGGGACTGCTACGACATGGGTTGATCAACAAGGTAATTTCTGGCTCTTAGGTGGCGATGGTGGCATGGGTGGAGGGTTCTTCAGTGCAAGCAATAATTTGTGGAAATACGACCCCGGTATTCTCCAATGGACTTGGATGAAAGGAACCGGGAGTATGGACAATGTATTCCCCTATCAGATGGCGATATACGGAACTCAAGGTATAGCAGCCGACAGCGTTACACCGCTCGGCAATCATGAAGGCCATGATCATCATGTTGCCTGGACCGGTAACGACGGTAACTTATGGCTTCTTGAATCAGACGACATTACCGGCAATTGCGCCATGTGGAAATATACCATCGCCACCAACCAATGGACTTGGATGCACGGAAATATTCCTGCTAATTATGGAGCTCAAGGGGTCTCGTCGCCTTTAAATAACCCTGAGAAATTTTTCGGTAACCCCAGCAAAGGCTGGGTAGATGAGGCGGGCGATTTGTGGTATTTCGATGGAGTCAACGGTGGGGTTATGTGGAAATATTCCATATCAAATAATCAATGGATTTGGATGAGCGGCACACCCAATACTGCGGGCACAGGAATTTTTTCGCCTATAGTTTACGGTACGAAGGGTGTTTTTAATGCGGCCAATCAACCGGGCAGTTGCTCGGTTACTCAGACATGGACCGCATGCGATGGTACATTTTATATGTTTGGGCCACTTTGGACTAATTCTAATACAGTGTACAACGGCAATTCCATAAGTGTGATGTGGCGTTTTGACCCTAATCTGAACCAATGGGCCTGGGTTGGCGGTAATACCACGTTGAATTTTATTCCTCAGTTCGATGCTAATTATGCAACATTTCCCAGCAATTTTGATGATGCCTGTACCTTCGACCCTGCGTATTTTCCTGTTAATGCCGTACAGTTTTTAGGACCCAATAATGCATGGACAGGGCGAGATGGCCGTTTGTATGGTTATCAGCAAAGTGAGAGCTTTTTGTGGTGCTACGATCCGGCAATTAACGAATTTGCACTGGTGCACGGCGATTTAGCTCCCTGTTGCGATTTTAACGCTCTCACTGCTGGTTTTACCTCCGTGCTTGGAACGTTAGGAGTACCTTCGCCCGATAACTCGCCCGGAGCAGTTGGTGGACCTTCGTGGATCGATCTGGATGGAAATTTTTGGAAGTTGGGTAGCATACCTTTTGACTTAAACGAAATAACCACTTTTAATTTCTACGGCCCCATGATGCGTTTTACACCTAACCCCGATTGTTTAGGTAGTACAAGCTTGGCCATAATCGATTCGGTTTCGGAAGTGGCTTGCACCATGTACACCACTCCGCTGGGCGATGTTTACACCGAAAGCGGACAGTATTCCTACACCCTTCCAGGTAATAAAGGCTGCGAAAAATCTGTGGTCCTCGATCTAACTATTATTCAGCCGGTAAGTTCGGTCCAATACATTAGCTCATGCGGAGCCTACACAGCCGCAACGGGCGAAGTGTTTACTGAAAGCGCCATTTTTAATTACACTGTGCCGGCGGCGAATGGCTGCGACAGTATCGTTTCTGTCAACTTAACCATCGTAGAATCGGCCGATAATACGCTCATTATACCAGATTCGTATAATATTTTACAAGGCGACTCAGTGCAATTGCAGGTTGGTGGAGCTGTTAGTTACCAATGGTTGCCTTCAACAGGCTTAAACTGCGATACCTGTGCTACCGTTTGGGCGAATCCCGAAGGTACAACCAGCTATACCATAATTGCAACCGATAGTGCGGGTTGCGCTCGAATGGATACTGTTATTGTTGAAGTAGATATACGCTGCAACGAAGTGTTCATTCCCACTATTTTCTCGCCCAATAAGAAAGGCCCCGAAGCCAACGAAACGTTCTGTGTTTACAGCGATTGTGTGGAGCAGTTTAAGCTGGTAATTCACAACCGCTGGGGGCAGCGCATTTTCGAAACGGAGGATATCAATACCTGTTGGGACGGCACATTTAACGG
>JBKCFX010000188.1:0-9501 GCA_046303595.1 Bacteroidia bacterium | reverse complement strand
ACTGGACCGCGAACCCCTTGGGATGGGAAGCTCAGGGCGCGGAATTATTGAAAAAAAGAACGACGTTATTACTCAAATTGACCTTGGTCGCCACGATGAAAATGTGAAGATGTCGTGCCTCGCAACAGACGCATTAGGGGCTATTTGGGTAGGAACCGTAGATATAGGCTTAGGCATTATTAACAACACGAAAACTTCGGTAACATGGTTTGATAAAACACGAATCCATTCGGGCTATATTACAGATATCCATTGCGATAGACTGGGTGCCATTTGGGTAGCTACCGAAAGCGAACTTTTCAAATGGCAAGGGCAACGACTGGTTGCCACTAACATTAAACAGGATGATGCCACAGGATTGATTCGGAAGCTGCACATGGACGAATCAGGCATATTGTGGGTGCTTTTCGACCACGCAGTAGCACAAGTTTCGAAAAACGAAATTCGATATTTTAATCTAAAGCGGTCGAATGTGCCAATAAAACTCTTATGTTTAAAAGAAGACGTGGAAGGTGATGTTTGGATTGGAACAGAGAAAGATGGAGCTATTCGACTACGTCAAAACAATCTGGTTCACTATACCGCTAATGAGGGCTTATTGGATAATTCGGTGTTTTTTATTCAGCAGGATTATTTGGGCAATCTTATTTTCGGACATGCTTTGGGATTGAGTACACTGAAAAAGCCGAAATACTTTAACCAACCTCCGCAATTGCAACAGATTTCGTTTGAGGATGGCTATACGGGAGTAGGCATTATACGCGATGGCGCAATAAATACGGTAGACGGCAAAACGTGGATTATTTCAAATTCACAAATCAGCCTAATGGGGCATGGCGAAATAACATCAAAAAACAACAGTCATGAAACAAACGTAAATGGAGTTAACCTTTTTGGTGAAACCCATGATTGGTCTGGTATTTTTAAAAAAGAAGTTGTTACAGCCGCAGGCATCAAGCTGGGTCCGGTAGAATATTCTTCCATTGATAAATGGAATCAATTGCCTCAAAACCTTGTTTTGCCTCATACCAATAACTTTATTTCGTTTTCGTTTTCGGGTGTAAGTCATTATCAGGCCTCAAATATTAAGTATTCATGGATGCTCGAAGGAGCCGACGATTATTGGAGCAGCCAGCAACCTGTTACGGCCGTGAGATACGCGAATCTTGAGCCGGGTAAATATCGGTTTTTGGTAAAGTCAACGCGTAACGGAAAAACATGGAGCCAGGCCAAACCTTTCGACTTTGAAATTCGTCCACCTTGGTGGAAAACTATTTGGATGATAGGGGTGTACATCGTTTTAACGGTGGTATCTGTATGGGGTTTTATCAGCTGGCGAAATTATCGGCTTATTAAGCGTGCCGAAAGGTTAGAACAGGAGGTTGCGAAAGCAACAGATACCATTCGTGAGCAGAACGTGCAGGTGATGAAAGAAAAAGAAAAAAGCGACAGGCTGCTTCTCAATATTTTGCCCCATCGCATTGCCGACGAACTTAAGGAGACCGGCTTCACCAAAGCACGTTTATATAAAAATGCCACAGTATTATTCACAGATTTTAAAGGATTTACAAGCATTTCAGAACGTTTAAATACTTCGGATCTTGTGGACTTAATCAATACCTATTTTTCTGAATTTGATGCCATAATGGAACGTAACGGGGTTGAAAAAATAAAAACCATTGGCGATGCCTATATGGCGGTGGGTGGTATTCCGCTTAACGACCCAGACCATGCTTATAAAACTGTAAAAGCCGCCCTTGACATAAAAGTATGGATTGATGCCAATAAAAGTAGAGCGTTACTCAATCGTGAGCCCTTTTTTGATGTGCGCATCGGGCTGCATAGCGGCCCCGTTGTTGCAGGTGTAGTGGGGATTCATAAATTTCAATACGATATTTGGGGCGATACCGTAAATATGGCAAGCCGCATGGAAAGCTCGGGTGAGCCCGGCAAAGTAAATATTTCGGAAGCTACCTATACCTTGGTAAAGGATTATTTTCAATGCACACATCGCGGTAAAATTGAGGCCAAAGGCAAGGGCGAAATTGACATGTATTTTGTTGAAAGTTTAATCTAAATCATTTTAAAGCAATTATGGGTTAAGTATATTTGTCGTAATCTCAATCAAAATATCATACATTATGAAAAAAATATTACTCTCTTTTTGTTACGCCGGATTATTCGCGCTTGGTGCAATGGCTCAGCCAACCATAAGCCTTAGTAGCATTCCTGATTTTGGTTCAACAATTACTACACGCGATGTTGATGGCACCGGCATAACCCCCGGGTCTGCAGGCGCTAACCAAACTTGGGATTTTACAACCTATCCCGATACCGGAGCTCCAGTAATTCTAACCTATGTAAATCCCACCGCCACCCCATTTTCTGCAGATTTTCCAAATTCTAATTATGCGTTCGAAAGCGAAACCATAGATGGTGCAACCAATTATGGTTACTACAATCTGAATGCATCTACGTTCGAATTACTTGGCAATGCCACAGCGAATGCCGACAATACTACACAAGTAATCTCACTTTCCAATCCTCAAACTGCACTGAACTTTCAGGCAACGTTGAACAGCTCTAATTCCGATACGTATAGTTTGTCGTTCGAAAATGAAGTTTTCTCCATTTCCAGTTCCGGTACCTCAACGTATCTAGCCGATGCTTACGGAACGCTTATCACTTCGTTGGGCACCTACACTAATGTGCTGCGACTGAAACGCCGAAACAATTCCTTGGATACCATATCGGCACTATTTGGAACCTTTTACAGCCAAACAAGTTCAACTTCCTACGAATATTTGCGTGTTGCTCCTGGAGCTACCTTTGCAGCCTGGACTATATCATACGACACCTCGGTAACCGATTTAACCGGTGAAAGCATTTCGTTGAATGTAAGGCATACCACGGGAACATTTCCGGCGGTTACCGAACAAGCCGGCAGCCAACTTAACTTGGGCATTTTCCCTAATCCTGCCAGCGATCAGGTATTGTTTATGTTACCTCATGATGCCCGTGTTTCACTTTTGGATATTGGAGGCCGCACAGTGCGCGTACAGGATTATTCCATCTCAGATGGATCGTTGCCACTGATGAAAATTTCTGATATTTCATCAGGAACCTACCTTGTTCAGGCAACAGCTAAAGGGTACTCGGCTTTCGGTAAATTGATAATTACCCACTAATTCTATCTTTATTTTTCTTGCTATATGAAACATTTTTCAATCGCGACGCTATTTGTTTGTCTTCTCGGTTTCAAACAGCTAGTAGCACAACCCATTTTAAATCTATCCGGCATGCCTACCATCGGAACTACAATAAGCAGTTCAGAGGTAGACGGAACAGGCATAAATCCCGGACCGGCAGGTGCCAACCAAACCTGGAATTTTACTTCTTTCCCCGATACGGGTGTTGTGGTAAATATTCAATTTGCCGAAGCTGCATCCACGCCTTATGCCGCCCAATTTCCTGCTGCCAATACCGTTTCGGTTGGCGAAGCAAATTATCAAGGAAATACCGTATTCTCTTACTCCTACAGCAATTTAACCAGTGCAGGCTTGGAACTCATCGGCAATTTGGTGTCTTATGGTCCCGGTTCGGAATTTTCCACTTCGCTTACCAATCCACAGACTATTTATTCTTTTCCGGCCAGTTTTAATAGCGTTTCAACCGATGAATTTGCATCTCTAGCACCGAGCTTTACATTACCGCCAGCTCCGCCTTCAGACAATTTAATCACCGGAATAGCCAGTTATGTTGTAGATGGGTATGGCACGCTTGTAACCAGTTCCGGCTCTTATCCCAATTGTCTGCGCTTCAAACGAAGAGAAATAACCTCCGATACAATTATTTCAGAAGTCAATGAAGGCCAAATAACTACTACATACTATCAAACGCGCAATACAAGCTATGAATGGGTAACCATTCAAAACAATGGCAGCTATCCGGTGTGGACTATTGCCTATGATACTTTAATCTTTACCGAACAATTTGGGCAAGCCTCTGAAATTTATTCGTCTAGTGTGAATCATTCGTATGGTGACATCCCAACCAGTCTTCAGGAATCAAATGCAACAAAACTTGGCTTGTATCCCAATCCGGCAAGCCAGCAGGTAATGGTTATGCTTCCCGAAGACGCTACAGTTACACTGCTTGATATGCGCGGCCGTATCCTTCAAACTTCGCACTTTACGCTTCAAAATCAGACTTTGCCTTTATTCGATGTGTCTCATTTTTCGAGTGGCACCTACCTCATAAAGGCCGAAGGTGAGCGGTTTAATGCATTAGAAAAACTGATTATTGCACATTAATATCAAACAGATACATTTCTTCCCTGAATATTCAATATGCGCAGCTTACCCATTGCGTTAATATTGCTTACGTTCAAATGTCTGGCACAGCCTGTTTTGAACAGCTCCGAAATTCCAGATATTGGATTCAGCACTATTTCACGCGCTGTAAATGGAAATGGAATAAATCCGGGCCCTGCCGGTTACAACCAAAGTTGGAATTTCACGGCATTTCCCGACACCGGACTTCCAGTTTCGAAGACTTGGGTTAATCCCGCTGAAACACCTAATGGGAGCCAATTTCCTGAGGCAACACACGCGTTAGAATACGAACAACCGGCCGGAACCATATATCGCCTTTATTACAAGGTAAATGAAACATCAATGGAATTGGTTGGTAAGGAACGCGATTGGCAGGCTTTTATTAATCCTTACCTCCAAATTTATACGAATCCGGCATTGGTATTTTCTTTTCCATGCGGGTTTGATTCGTTGCGAACAGATAATTACCGCGTGTACAGTAACGAATCTTTGGGTTTTCTTGGAACTGCATATTATGAAAGTGGGGGTTCGAGTTACGAAATCGATGGTTTGGGAACATTGGAAACAACATCGGGCATTTACCCCAATACACTGCGAATAAAACGACGGCAAATCTCAACCGATTCGTCGTTTAGCCAAACTTTTCCAGGGCAATTCAGTTTAACCATCACCAATAAGCGAAGCACCAACTACGAATGGCTCAATTTGGAATCGGGGAGTATGTTACCTGTTTGGAGTATTTCGCTCGATACTGCAGTTACTCAAGGCAATCAGACAACTTCGAAAACTGTTGTGCATACCGTTGCCGACTTGTCTAGTTTTACAAGCAACAATTTCATTAAAAACGAGCTGCATTTTTTTCCCAATCCGGCCGGCTCTCAAATTACGTTGCAACTTCGCGAGAATGCAACTGTTGTAGTAAGAGATATGGGTGGACGGGTAATTCAGGCGCGGCATTACGTATTCAATGAAACTGCGCCAACAATGGATCTTAGTTCGGTAGAGAGTGGAATATATTCAATTCAGATAGTATCTAAGAACTTTCGCTACAATGGCATTTTGGTGAAAGTAGACTAAGAACCAATCATCAAAGAAGTCATTGTTAAGGCACCGGCCAATGCTTTGTCGTTGAATAGTTTCAGATTATCGCTTTTATCCTGCATGCCTAAAACATACAAGAGCGGCAAATAATGCTCTGCACTTGGGATGGCCAAATCGAAAGCTGTGCCTTGTTTTCTGAAATCAATCAGCGACTGGTGATCGCCATTTACGATAAACGATTTCATTTTCGATGATGCTTCTTGCGCCCAGTCGAAGGCAAAACCGATATCGTTCAATCGGTTCCAGGCTACCTTGCCCAGATTGTGCACCATATTGCCGCTACCTATCACTAAAACACCCTTACGGCGAAGTGTTGCCAGTTGTTGGGCAAGGTTGTAATGTTCCTTCGGCGACATGTTCACATCTAGGCTTAACTGAATCACCGGCACATCGGCATTTGGATACAGATGTTTTAGAACACTCCATGCACCATGATCGAGCCCCCAGGAATGATCGAGTGCAATGTGCTGCGACAAACTTGAATGGTGGAGTTCTTCAGCCAATGCGGGACTGCCAGGCGCCGGATACTGTACTTCAAACAAGGCTTGCGGGAAACCACCAAAATCGTGAATGGTCTTGGGTTGAGGCATTGCCGTTACAAACGTGCCGCGGGTTTCCCAATGTGCCGAAACGCATAGAATGGCTTTGGGACGCTCAATCTCAGCGGCTATTTTTCTGAAGCCTTCGACAAATTCGTTTTCTTCGATGGCATTCATCGGACTACCATGCCCAAGAAACAATACGGGCATTGAAGATGTTGATTGAAGTTCTTTCGAAAGCGAAGTAAATGCGTTTAACTTCATGGCAAAATCGGCAAAAGGCAATAAACCAAGGTATGTAATAAACTGTTTACGCCGCATGGTTTTTCACCATATTTTGCTTATACCATCAACGACTCGATGATTTTTTCTACCGAAAGGCCCTCGGCCTCTGCCTTATAATTGCGGATTACCCGGTGGCGCAGAATGGCCGTTGCCACTGCATTTACGTCTTCGATATCGGGCGAGTACTTGCCATGTATGGCCGCATGGCACTTGGCTCCCAGAACCAGAAACTGCGATGCACGTGGACCGGCACCCCAGGCAAGGTATTTCTTCACCATTTCGGGCGCTATACCCGAATTAGCCCGCGTTTTAACTGCAAGTCCAACAGCATATTCGAGTACTTTGTCGGCAATCGGGATTCGGCGTACCAAATCCTGAAAATATAGAATTTCTTCTGCTGAAATTACTGGCGACAAAGTAACCTGCGCATCGGAAGTAGTAGATTTCACAACTTTAATTTCATCCTCCATCTTCGGGTAATCGACCCAGATATTGAACATGAAACGGTCGAGTTGCGCCTCGGGTAGGGGGTAGGTTCCTTCTTGTTCTATCGGGTTTTGTGTGGCGAGAACGAAAAACGGATTGCCGAGTTCATAGCGCTTGCCGGCTGCAGTTACAGCGCGTTCCTGCATGGCTTCGAGCAACGCAGCCTGCGTTTTGGGTGGAGTACGATTAATCTCATCGGCCAAAATAATGTTGGCGAATAGCGGTCCCTTGATGAAACGAAACTGACGGTTCTCGTCTAGAATTTCGGTGCCGATAATGTCAGATGGCATTAAATCGGGCGTAAACTGGATGCGGTTGTAATCCAATCCTAATACACGCGAAATTGTAGTTACCAAGAGGGTTTTTGCCAGACCGGGTACGCCAACCAGCAGGCAATTGCCTTTGCTGAAAATAGAAATCACTACATCGCGCACGACCTCTTCTTGGCCAATTACGACTTTACCAATCTCGTTGTTTAGTTTGATATAGGTATCTCGAAGTGCGTTTACTGCTTCGGCATCGGATGTAAAACGTTGCTGCATCATGTTGCTAAATTAAGGTGTTTTCCAATCGTTGATGAATGTGCACCAGGAATAATCGGGATTTATCTTTACAAAAAACGATTTACGTTTGCGGGAAATCCAGTCGCGTACTTTCTCTTCGCGCTTTTCGTTCTCGGCTGCCGTAAGTATGCGCTGGTAATCGTCTTCTAGATTTGCCACGTGGGGTTCGGAGCGCGAACGAAGCATAACAATGCGATAGGCTTCCTTCTTCTCGCCCGAGCGCACCACAATGGGTTCAGAAATTTCGCCGAGTTTGAGTTTATCGACTACAAAAAACAAGCTTTGGTCGAGTTGCGAAATCTCAAAAAAGGTCGAGCCCGTGGCACTATTCACCATAATTCCTCCGTTGTTTTTACTCTCGGTATCGTCTGAAAAACGTTGGGCAGCGTCTTCAAAGCTAATTGTTCCGAGGCGAATCTGCTGCGAAATGCTATCGAGCGTGATGCGGGCTTTTTCCAGGTCATCGGGCGAGGCTTTGGGAGCCATAAGAATATGACGCACGTTGATGAGTTCGCCGCGGCGTTCAATAAGTTGAACGATGTGGTAACCATACATGCTCTCGATTACGGGCGAAATCTCCTTGCCTTTGAGTTGAAATGCCGCGGCTTCAAATTCGGGAACCAAATCGCCGCGACTCACGAATCCGAGCTCACCTCCTTTTGCAGCAGAGCCAACGTCTTCGGAGTAAAATGCGGCCATTGAAGCGAAGCTTTTCCCATCGATGATGCGCTGACGTATGTCTGAAATTTCTTTGAACACGCGGTCTTTCTCGGCTAGATTTACCGGTGGTTTGCGGATAATCTGGGCTACCTGAATTTCACTCTCCACAAATGGAAGACTGTCTTTCGGAATGCTGGTGTAGAATTTACGCACATCGGCGGGCGAAACCTTTATGTCGCCGGCGATTTTCGATTGCATTTGTTGGATGAGCAATTGGTCGCGAATCTTGTCGCGGAAATCTTCCTTGATTTGCGCGATTGATTTTCCGAGATAGGCTTCGAGTTCTTCAACCGAACCAATTTGCGCCACGAAATAGCGGATTTTCTTATCCAGCTCTCCATCAACTTGAGCGTCGGTTACCTCGATACTGTCTTTCTCGGCCTGATTTATCATCAATTTCTGCAGAATTAAATCCTCGAGAATTACACAATACATCGAAGAATCGGAAGCCGGATTCTGTGCCTTCATCTGTTCGAATTGTGCACTTACTTCGGAGAGTAAAATTGGCTTTTCGCCCACAACTGCAACAACCTTGTCGATTGTTAATACGGGATTCTGAGCAAATACCTGCAGCGTAAAAGCAGCGAGGTTAAGGAGCAGGAGTAAATAGTTCAACATCTTTATCGTTCAATGCCTGGTTGTACACATCTTTCTGCATCTGTTCAACAAGCTTGATTTTGCGTTTGTTGAGAATGATGTTGCGGATGTTATTTTTTTCAAAGCTAAGCGGTGCGCTGGTTTCTTCAATTAAAAACCCTGTTATCGATACCAGATAGCGGTATTCCTTGTCTTTTAGGTCGAGATTACGGTCGCCTCTGTTAAAGCGATCCATCGAATAGGTTTGGATGGGCAGTTCTTTCAACACATCATCGAAAAGCAACCAGTTGGCATCGTCGAGCAGGTAATTAACGGCGTACATTTTACAGTATTGTTCGAGTCGATTACGATCGGCTGATGCTCCGGAGCGGAACCATTTGGCTGCCTTGTCGCCATTTGGAGAACTCACCGGAAGCTTGATGTATTTAAGACGGATGATATTGTTTTTCAACTCGAAATTACCGGGATTGGCTTTGTAATACGCTTCGATTTCGGCATCGCTTACCACTGTATCGAGCTTCTGACGCACCAATTCGCGTTCATAGGCGAAAGTTAAAAGCGAAATTCGGTAGTCTTCGATTTGCTTGCTCACGTCTTTTTGTTCGTCGGTGAGGTTGTTTTCGGCCTGCTTAAAAATAAGTTGACGGCGCACCCACTGGTCGATGAATTCCTCAGCAAGCATAGCACTATCGCGCGATGAAGTGCCGAAGGGAATTTGTTTCAAAACATCTTTCTTGCTTAAATATTGATCGAACACACGGGCTACAGCATCCGATTTACTGTCGGACCCGCCGCATGAAAGCAGCGCGAAAACAAGTAAAACAAAAGCAAATTTAAGTGCGGATGTCATGCAACGAAGCTACGATTAAACCGTGA
>JBKCFX010000187.1:0-5633 GCA_046303595.1 Bacteroidia bacterium | reverse complement strand
TATTCGGCAGCATCTTCAGTATACGTTCCATCACCATTGTTAACGAACATTACGTTGATACGACGACCATCTGCCGGATCGTTTACACCCTGACGGCATTTTGCGATGTATAAGTCCAAATCTCCATCGTTATCGAAGTCTGTCCAAACACTTCCATAATTCCCCGAATCATCAGAATTTGTTACATCAAAATCAATAATATTGGATACGAAAAGGTTTCCGGCACCATCATTCATATATATCGTGCTTTCTCCATTATCATCGCAGGTGAACAGGTCAATCCAACCATCGTTATTTGCATCTACTGCAGTTATGTTTTGCAAAAAGAAGTTGGATGATGGAAGTGTGATTAGGTTGCTTGTTACGCCATCAGAATTTATCATGATAACTTTGCATGAACCATTCCAACCACCAATGATGTCGAGGTATCCGTTTTTATCTAAATCGGCAACACACATTGCCCAAGCAGAACTTGTAGCCATTTGGCCGAACGAACGTGTCTCGAATTGATTTCCTGTTTTTTGGATTTCAACAAAGGCATTACGCCCCTGATCCAAACGAATAATATCGTCTAAGCCGTCGTTGTTCCAGTCTGCAATTGTAACGGAGCAACCACTGTTGAAGTTTGCATTTGATAGTTTGGTGTTCAGATTTGCAAACTCAAACTGGGCGTAACTCACCTGTGCAACTCCTAGGAGAACTGAAGCCGCTGCCATGATTCGTAAATTTTTCATCATAAAGATATTAGTTGTGTTGGTTTAGGGCGCTAAATGTCGGATTTTTAGATCGATTTAACAATTTTTTTCGTGAAAAGTTTATTGCCGGACTGAATTCGGATGAAATATACTCCAGCAGATTTAATTCCTTCAATTTTGTAACGGTTACCCACAGATTTTACCAGATTATAGTTCACTTTTTGACCGGAAGCGTTAAAAATGGTGATATTTGAAATAGTTGAATTGAAATCGATAAATACAGCACCTTCCAGTTGAACAGGATTGGGATAAATGTGCGGTTCATTCGAATCAACTGCGATTGTTGCAAGTGGCAATATAACCTGCTCGAGAGTATCCTCCGTAAGCATTACAGCAGATTTGTCTGCTGCATCATACATGCCTAAAAACGCATTGATTTCGGGCGCGGCAAACATGCGCATTTCATCGAGCCAATACGGTGGTACCGATTGGTAATACACGCGCGAAGAAACCGAAATATTGGAACTCAACTCATTAATTGCCAGTTTATAAGTAATTACATCAGCACCCGTTCCTTCGAAATTTCCAATGCGGTTGAAATTCGGATCCGTTGCGGCTGCACCCACAATACGCACGGTATCATAAACCGGATGCGTTGTCGAAAAGCCCAATGGAGGAATCCTATTGTCTTTCAAATGCACATAGCCGCGTTCCAAAACCGTAGTTGGATTACCATTCACATCGCCCATACGCATTTCGTAAACCTGCGCCTGATTTGTATTGCGAATTACATTATAATGTGGCTCAACACCAATGCTCTCATTTTGAATCATTCCATTTGCCAGTGGAACTCCTGAGGCAAACAAGGTATCGCCATTCGGATTTTTGACCACAAACGATACAAATGCCCTTCGCGATGGGTAGCCACTTGGAAATTTATGTCCGGCCTTATTCGTAACCGTCACCGGGAATGAAATGCTATCACCTTCGATTACTGGTTCGCCTAGCTCCAGATCAACCGTATTGAAGCGAAGCAAACGTGTAATTTCACTCAAGGTTGAATCGAAATTCGCGTCCGGCGCGTTCACACCCAATTCAGCTTTGTTCTGCTTTATCAAATTAACCATGAATGAGTTGGCGCCCGAAAACGTATGCAAATTGTAAGGAGATCGTCCCGGCAACCCGGTGTAGCCCACCGCAATTTTAACCGGGTCTTCAATCTTCGGCATATGGCAAGTTTGGCACTGGCTTCCCTCTTCGGGATACGCAGAGTTGAGCCATTCCTGAAAGGTTGCCTGCTCTATAAATGTTTCGCCTGTGCTGTTGCCTTCCAAGTCTACCGGATGGGTAATTAGCGTATGACAGGGCGAGCAAAAACTTCCTTCGCTTACGTGCGGACTGTAGGCTGGCGTATAATTCACATACAATTGCATCGGCCCCAGCATCGGCCCCGGAAAAGGACCATAGGCAAACCGGTTTGTATCATACGGAATATCGCCGGTAAAGCGATAGCCGAGGCCTTCTGTACCAATAGCATGGCACCCAAGGCATCCTACTCCGGATTTACCAAGCGAATCATCTTCAAGATCGGCCAAACCATAATGCTGTTGCCCTTTGTAGAAGGCTTCGAAATGCCCCATCGGAGCGTGACACGACGTACACAAATCCTGCAGTTCGGTTCCATTAGATGGATTGGTTAGCACCTCATGTCGAACCTTTGCTTTCCACAACGGATCAACCCCCGCAAGGCCCATCATGGACGTTTCCCAATCGTCGAATAAATTAATATCAACGCCATCGAGCGTAACATTCGCAATTCCCATTGGGTCGTGTCCGTGACAGCCTTTGCAGCGCGTTGCTGAAAAGAAGATTGCATTGGTATCGAGCTCTCGGTGGGCATCAATAAGTTGTTCGAGGTACGCATGGATGTCTTTAACCTGCTCCTCCTTCTTCGTTTCGAAAGGTTTGACGGCGGCCGTTAAAGCGAGCGCCGAAATAATGGTAATTGCTAGGATCTTCTTCTTCACAAATCAAATGTTGGTTTGGTTGATTTATAATCAGTCTTGCACGTTTGCAATTTTAACCAATTTTTTGTGGTTTACGATTGCTATTTTTTTTCCGTTTAGTTGGATAACTTCATCCTGTTTGAATTCACTTAACAAACGAATGGTGGTTTCGGTTGCAGTTCCTACAATATTTGCAATATCCTCGCGGCTCATGGTTACACCAATTGTCTGCCCGTCGGCCTCTGTTCCGTAGGTTTGATGCAAATAAAGTAAAGCTTCGGCAACACGCTCCCTAACCGGTTTTTGGGCTAGTTCGGTGATGCGATGTTCGGCTTCCTTTAAATCTTCAGAAAGGAGTTTCATGAGTTGCATCGACAAAACACCATTATTTTCAATTAGGCTTAAAAAAGATTTTTTGGGAATGAAACAAATCTTTGCATCATCGAGCGCTGCAGCAGAAGATGAATATTTGTCGCCGCTTAAAATGGCACGATAACCAAGAATATCGCCTGCTTTTGCCAAACGAACAATTTGTTCTTTCCCTTCGTCTCCTACCTGAAAAACCTTCACTTTTCCTTCGCGAATGCAAAATAAACCATGCGGATACGAGCCTGCATTGAATACAATTTGTCCTTTTTTGTAAGCGCTGCAGCCTTTCTCTTCTTCCAGTTTTTCGAGATCATGACCGTGCAAGTCGCAAAATATTGAACGCTTACGCGAATCACAATGCTCGCAATCAGGCACTTCAAATTTTCTGTGTGTATGTAGCGTACTCATATATTTACAAAGTTAGTTAATGATGCTTATACTTGATTGAAAGTTGAAATTAAATCATTTTGGTGAAAACAGGATGTTAAAAATTCTTTACACATTCCGATGTCCTTAACTCAAAGCAGATTAAATTCGCATCCCCAAATTGTTCTGAATATGCTTCGATCTCATACCTGCGGAGAACTTACTTTAGCACACTGCAATGTACAGGTTACGTTATGCGGGTGGCTCAGCCGTTCGCGCGATTTAGGCGGAATGACCTTCATCGATCTGCGCGACCGGTATGGCATTACCCAGTTGGTTTTCAACATGGATGATAATTCGGCCCTTTGCCTTGAAGCCCGCAAACTGGGACGTGAATTTGTTTTGCGTGTGGAGGGAATTGTAGCCGAACGTTCGTCGAAAAACCCAAACCTCAACACCGGCGATATCGAAGTAAAGGTAACCAAACTCGAAGTGCTCAATGCATCGAAAACACCACCCTTTACCATTGAAGACGAAACAGACGGAGGTGACGACCTCCGCATGAAATACCGCTATCTCGATTTGCGCCGAAATGTGGTTCGTAAGAACCTCGAGATGCGTCATCGGCTTGCAGGAAGCATTCGCCGTTACCTCGATGCACAGCAGTTTATCGAAGTCGAGACCCCGGTATTGATTAAATCTACTCCCGAAGGTGCGCGCGATTTTATTGTTCCCTCGCGCATGAACCCGGGTGAATTCTACGCCTTACCGCAGAGTCCGCAAACATTCAAGCAGATTCTCATGGTTGCCGGATTCGATCGCTATTATCAAGTGGTGAAATGCTTCCGCGACGAAGATTTACGTGCCGATCGCCAACCCGAGTTTACGCAAATCGACTGTGAACTTTCATTCATAACGCAGGAAGATATCTTGAATATCTTCGAAGGACTTGTTCGTGCATTATTTAAGGAAGTCAAAGGCATTGAATTCAGCGATTTTCCGCGCATGACCTATGCAGAAGCAATGGAGCGATTTGGATCTGATAAGCCCGATACGCGTTTCGGAATGGAGTTTTGCAATTTCACCGAAGCCACACGCAACAGTGGTTTTATAGTTTTCGATCAAGCCGAATTTGTTGGCGGAATTTTAGCACCCGGCTGCTCCGAATATACCCGCAAGCAGATTGACGAACTTACCGATTGGGTAAAACGTCCGCAAATTGGTGCCGGTGGGTTAATTTATGTTCGCTATGCCGCCGATGGAACCGTAAAATCTTCGGTCGATAAGTTCTTTACGCAGGAGCAATTGCAGGCCATGGGTGAAAAAGCAGAAGCCAAACCGGGCGATTTGTTGCTGATTCTTGCCGGTGCAGAAGGTAAAACCCGCAAAGCGCTGAACGAATTGCGACTTGAGATGGGCTCGCGTTTGGGATTACGCGATAAGAATACTTTTTCGCCATTATGGGTTGTTGATTTTCCGTTACTCGAATGGGACGAAGACAATGGACGCTGGCATGCAATGCACCATCCGTTTACTTCGCCAAAACCGGAAGATTTTCATTTAATTGATATTAATCCGGGCCAGGTACGCGCCAATGCCTACGACCTTGTAATTAACGGTGTTGAAATTGGTGGGGGTTCGATTCGTATTCACGACCGTGCATTGCAAAAGCAGATGTTTACATTGCTTGGATTCTCAGACGAAGAAGCTCAAAATCAGTTTGGGTTTTTAATGAATGCGTTTGAATACGGCGCTCCGCCACACGGAGGCATAGCGTTGGGATTTGACCGCTTGTGTTCAATTTTCGGTGGGGCCGATTCGATTCGCGATTTTATTGCATTCCCTAAAAACAACTCGGGTCGCGACATGATGATTGATGCGCCGTCGCAGGTGAATGCCCAACAATTAAAAGAATTGTATATTCGAACAGAAATTTAATTGTTCGGAGATGAAAAAAGGGATTCAATTTAGCCTCATATTCTTATCTCTATTTGTGTGTAAAGCGCATTCGCAGCGTAAACGGTACACGCAAGCCTTCGACCAAGGTATGGTTGTGCTCGATTTGCATACCAGCTTTATTCGGTTAAAATCGAGCGATGCCTTTTCTCAAAAACAGCCCATTTTTTTCAATGCAGAACTTGGTGTACGCAGCGATGTTGGAATTGGAGTATTGGGCGGATGGAGTCAAAGACAAACG
>JBKCFX010000186.1:0-4469 GCA_046303595.1 Bacteroidia bacterium | reverse complement strand
GTTTTTTTGTCGTAAATCAAACATACCGGATTTTATCTGGACCAACTCCAATTTTTTACCCTAATTTAAAACGTCTTGGACGGGTGTGAATTGGCACAAACATTCCAACACAAAGAATTAATCAATATTGAACATCTGATTCAGTATTTTCTTAACAATCCGGCGTTGAATAGAAAATATGAAATCAAATCGAATTGGGGCGAATCTCTCGCGCAGATTTTATAATTTTGGCAAACTCTTTAGGTAAACCATGTCATCGCCCGCCAAATACATTTTCGTAACCGGTGGGGTAGCCTCCTCCTTAGGAAAGGGAATTATTTCTGCTTCCCTGGCCAAATTGCTTCAGGCCAGAGGTTACTCTGTTACCATTCAAAAATTCGACCCATATATAAATGTCGATCCGGGCACGCTAAACCCTTATGAACATGGCGAATGTTATGTTACCGAAGACGGTGCCGAAACCGATCTCGACCTAGGGCATTACGAACGTTTCCTCAATGTACCTACATCTCAGGCCAATAATGTTACCACCGGGCGTATCTACAAAGAAGTAATCGAAAAAGAACGTCGCGGCGATTATCTTGGTAAAACGGTACAGATTATTCCGCACATTACTGATGAAATTAAGCGTCGCATGAAACTCCTGGGAGAAAGTGGGCGCTACGAATTTGTAATCACCGAAATAGGTGGTACTGTTGGCGATATCGAGTCGCTGCCATATATCGAATCCATTCGGCAACTGAAACTGGAACTTGGCTCACATGATTGCCTGGTAATTCACCTTACGCTTATCCCCTTTTTATCTGCTGCCGGCGAACTAAAAACTAAGCCCACGCAGCATTCTGTAAAAATGTTCCTCGAACAGGGTGTTCAGCCCGATATTTTGGTTTGCCGCACCGAGCACGAATTAAGCAAAGAACTGAAGCGCAAAATCGGTCTATTCTGCAATGTAAACGAAGAGTCGGTGATTGAATCCTGCGACGCACCTTCGATTTACGATGTACCATTGCTCATGGAGAAAGAGGAACTCGATAAAGTAGTACTCAAAAAATTGGGGATGCCTTACCAGGAAATACCCGATTTATCGAATTGGAAGGATTTTTTGTACCGACTGCGCAATCCAAAGCACGAAGTTGAAATTGGGATTATCGGTAAATACATTGAACTGAAGGATGCGTATAAGTCTATCGCCGAGTCGTTCATCCATGCAGGCGCCTACAATTTATGTCAAGTAAAACTGCGATGGATTCATTCAGAAGACCTTGAAGAATCGAGTATACCCGAATTGCTTTCGGGCCTGGCCGGGATTCTTGTTGCACCAGGCTTTGGAGAACGCGGTATTGAAGGTAAGATTTCGGCCATCCGATTTGCTCGCGAGAATGCAATTCCGTTTTTAGGAATCTGCCTTGGCATGCAGTGCGCAGTAATTGAATTTGCACGTAATGTGTTGGGCTTAAGCACCGCCCATTCGACCGAGATGAACCCCAATACCGATGCCCCGGTTATTCATCTTCAGGAAGGTCAGAAAAACATAACACAAAAAGGTGGAACCATGCGCCTGGGTGCCTATCCGTGTCATATTGCCGAAGGAAGTAAAGCATCAATGGCCTATCACCGGACAGAAATTTCGGAACGACACCGCCACCGTTACGAATTTAACAATGCATATCTGAAGCAGTTCGAAACATCGGGCATGCTGGCTTCGGGCGTAAATAATGAACAGGGATTGGTTGAGATCGTGGAAATACCTGCGCATCCTTGGTTTATTGGGGTGCAGTTTCACCCCGAATACAAAAGTACGGTCGACAATCCGCATCCCTTGTTTATCGATTTCGTGAAGGCTGCCTTGGAACGAAGCAGATGTGTTCCCGAAAGCACTACAGAAGCGATTTAAATCCTGCACCGCGAATTTTATGTCACAAACTTTGTTCTATGGGCGTTTTGTGTCACTAAGATTTTAGGGTATGTTATCTCGGTATAGATGTTTTCGGTTGGGGCCATATACCTTCATCAGTCGTACCGATTCCGAGGGATTGATGGTGAAAAGTTGAGGCGATTCTCTCAAAACCTCAATCTCACCTGCACCCTGAAATCAGATTTTACAGGCCCCTGAATTTCGGTTAAGCCCGAGCCCGATGAGGTCTCGTTGGTGTAAAAGAAACGTGCATACCGCACCCAAATGTCGATGTTGCGCCCCACATTGTATTCGAGGTTGATGTAAGCCCGCGAACCTTTATCGAAATATGCCGGAATGGAAAACGAGTACAACATATCGTTCTCATAGGCATATATGCGTGGGTTGTAACCATCGGTGCGGAACAAAGCATACCGCATCGAAAAACTAAGCGGCAAAGACATCGGCTTGAAAATTACGTCTTGCAAAACAGCATATCCTTCTTCTGTTTTACCGGTTCCGGGAAAGAAGCGCACGTATTCGATTCGGTTACGAAGCTTAAACGAGGGCGAAATTTTGTAAATGATGTCGTAGCGGTAATTCTGCTGCATTTGGTCAATCGGATAATCGATTAGCTCTTCGAAATCGGCCGTTGTATTGCGGGCTCTGATGCGCTGGCGGAACCGCACATACATGTCCATCGTTTTGCTCGGTGTGTAATTGAGCTGCACCAGTCCATCGTAGCCCGTTGAAGGTGCATCGACCAAGTAACGCAACCACGGATAACGCCATTGATCGAAATACGCATTGAAATTGAAGCCTTTTGCTGGACGCACATTGACTCCAACCATCAATCCGTTCTCATTAATGGAACGCGAGCCTTCGGCGATGGATGCCGAATAAATTACCTGATAATCGCGGGCAAAATTCCGCTTTAACACCGAAAAGGAAAGCCGCGGATCTAAACTAACAATGCAGCCTACAGTTGCCGCCATTCCTCCGTTTTTACTGCGCGAGGCTTCTCCGAAGAAATTGAAATTCCTAAAGATGTAGTTGAAATCGACACCTATGTTCTGGTTGTGTCTTCCCGAAAATTCGAATTGGTTATACGGCAAAGGACTTCGTGTTAAGTCGGCCGAATACGAAAAATCGGCAAAGGTGAAACCCACTTGCAGATTGTCGGCTTTGTAGCGCAGATGCGTTCCCCAGGCTTGTTCTGTAATGTTGGCTTTGTCTTCCAATTCGCCCGGTGTACGGTGTAATCCACTCAGATTAAAGTTGGTGAATGCTTGAAGATCTTGACTTAGCGAATCGCCGGCTGCTGCATTGCTGTTTACTGCTTTTCGCGATACAAAACCGGTTATTTCGAACTTCCCAAATGCCCAAGTTGCACCGACACCGCGTAAAAATAGATTCTCGTTAATTGAGGTATATGGACGTAATCCGAGCGCCGAACGTTTAATGTTCAATGCATCCGAGGTTTTTCCAAAACCGAACCCGGTCCAACACGTTAAGCCCTGACCGAACTGTGCCTGGTAATCGCCAATGGTGAGGGCTTTTAACTTTCCAATATTCCGCAAGGCAAAATGGGCCGAATAAAAGTCGAAGCCCTGTTTCTGGCTGCCTCGGAAAAACTCTTCACCGGCATCCTTCTCGGCAGTAACGCCAATCGAAAAATTGTTGCTATACCGAAAACGGTAACGAGCAAAAATCCGCTGCGGACTTCCCAGATACCGTGCGTTCGGGTTATCGGCCAGCTCGGCAGAATCTACTGCACTAAATCCTTTTTGCTGTTCAATGCCCTGCGAAACGCGAATGACCGCTTCCTGCCGGGCATACTTAAAAACATCTTTTAACGAGATATTCAATCGGTTTAAATCGCGCGAAACCTTCACAAAAGGCAGCATCTGGTAAATGAGTGCTAGATCAAATCCATCAACAGCCTGCAGTTCGTAAACAGAAAGCAGCTTACCGTATTGATTGCGGTGGCGAATCAAGGCATTGATCTGAAAATCGTTCAATAAGTACAATTGCTGCAACTCTTCGGCTGTAGCTGAATTGAGTTCAAGCGGATGATCGCGGAAGTAGGTGAGTGCATCAAAAATGGTGGTAAAATCGATGTCTTCGCTCGAATTTTCGGCAATGGTTTCGATTTTCCGTTCGATGAAATTATCGGTTTTCGGATCGGGAACAACCTGCTGAGCAAACGCGGCGGCACTGCAAAACAAAATGCAAAATGCAAGAATTGATGCGCGCATGTTACGATCCGGGATTAAATGTTAAACCGAATTGCGGCGTAAATCCTAGAACAGGATGAAAATTACCCGCCATATCGATTTGAAACTTCTTCAACACAAGCCCAAACCCAAAACTGGAACTGCGTGGATTGCCGCTAATGCCGGCGCGCAAAATCAGCACAGAAACTGGGGTGTATTCAATTCCTGCCTTCAGAACCGGTTTGGTGTTCAAGCTTTGTTCAACCTCGCTGCACATAAAAACCTGGTTCGAAAAACGATAACGCGCGCCAAAACGTATCATGGATGGGACGCGTTCATTGCCGGTTTCTGTTATGCGC